>JAHBUR010000024.1 GCA_019637975.1 Bacteroidota bacterium
GTCGTCAAAACAGATCAGGAATTGGATGCCGCCAAAGCGCGCTACGACCAAGAAGTGCTTGCCATCAGTTCACGCGTCGAACAGAGCTACTGGGATTTGTACACCGCCGAACGGGATTATGCCGTTCAGAAATTGACGCGTGACCGGGCGGAATCTTTCTTGGAGGAAACAGAAGTACGCGCACGAACCGGGCTCATCGGCCCGAATCAGGTTGCCAACGCCCGCACATTTTTGGCTGAACAGAAAATCCTTCTTCTTGATCGTGAAGAACAACTCGACAGGCTTTCGGATCAGTTTGCATCGCTGATTGGCGTGCGGCCCGAACCGCCTGTACGCCGCTATCTTACAGCCGATACTCCCCCCGCCGAATTTCCACTCGAAGAAGCGGATGAACTCGTCGCCAAGGCAATCGAGAGAAACCTTCAACTACAAGCAGCGAAAGCAGATATTGAGGCACAGCGGGCGCTATCCAACGCGGCGTTTTGGGAAGCTCTGCCCCGCGTTGATGTCGTCGGCTCCATCGGCGGCAGCGGACTCGCAGGCTCGGCACGAGATGTTGTGTTTGGCGGCGATACTCTGCGCTCGGAAATCAGCGGAAGTCTGAACGAGGCAATGCGCCAGTCCATCAAACGCAGCTTTCCCGCCTGGAGTATCGGGGTGGAAGTGACCATACCCATCGGATTGCGAAGCGGTTTCGGGGAGAAGGAACGGCTTGAAGCAGAAGTTGTTCTCGCCGAGCAACGCTACATCCAGCAAGCGAGAGTTCTTGAAGAACAAGTCCGGGCAGGCTACAGGGATTTATACCACGGAAGCCGCCGGTTGAATGCCGCACGGGAAGGGGTTGACGCCGCGCAGGAACAGGTACGCATCGGGCTGATTGAGTTCCAGAACGGCCGCTCAACAGCGTTTGAGCTTGTCCGCCTCGGGGCGGATTTTGCGGTTGCCCAGCAACGGTATTCTCAGGCAATTGTGCGGAATGCGAAAGCTGCAGCCGCATTGAGACAACTGACATCCGGCGCATATCCGGCTCAACAGTAGATCATAGATATTTCGAAAATCAGAAAGGCACGAATGTATGAAACACAGGTTATCCCCGGCACTCTTCACTCTTCTTCTCCTCTTCGGAATACTTCTCCACGGATGCGGTGATCAGCAACGCGGCGGATTTTCCATGCCTCCCATGCCGGTGGAAGTCAGCAAAGTCACCGTTCAAAAAGTGATTGATAAATTCGAGGCCGTCGGCACGATTGAAGCGCTTGAAGCAATAACCGTCGTCTCCGAAATCGACGCAGCCGTCAAAGCGTTGCCGTTCAAAGAAGGCGGATTCATCCAACGCGGCCAACCCATTGCGCAATTAGACGACGCGCAACTTGCTGCAGAGGTTGCACGAGCTGAGGCGCTGCGTGCACAAAGCAAAACAACCTATGATCGGGTAAAGAGTGTTGTCGATCAGCGTGCCGGCGCTCCGCAGGATTTGGATGATGCTGCCGCGGCGTTGAAGGTTGCCGATGCAAATCTCGACGTCGCAAAAGCCCGCCATGCAAAAACCCGCATCGTTGCGCCGTTCAGCGGCATTATCGGAGCGCGACGGGTAAGCATCGGAACATTTCTAAGGCCGGGTCAGGCGATAACTGAACTTGCCAATATTGACGAGATTCGGGTTTTCTTCTCCGCTCCTGAGCGGTACCTCTCCCTTCTCTCGCAAGGGGCAGCGGTGAACATTTCGTCAACCGCCTTTCCCGGCTATGAGTTGAAAGGGAAGATCATCGTCATCGAACCCATTATCGATCAGACAACACGCAGCGCCCGTGTTGTTGCCCGCGTAACAAATCCCGACAGGCGGTTCCGCCCGGGAATGTCTGCAAACGTCTCGGCTGTTCTGAGTGAGCGACCGAATGCGCTTACCATTCCGAACGAAGCCGTTTTCGGCGGCGGAACGCAGTCGTTTGTGTTTGTTGTGAACGAAGACAGCAGCGTTGCCCGTGTGCCGCTCGTTCTCGGTACCCGCCTTTCCGATGTTGTTGAAGTTCTTGAAGGATTAAAAGAAGGAATGACGGTTGTCCGTGCAGGACATCAAAAGCTGTTTGATGGAGGAAAAGTCATGCCCATCAGCAACGCGGTGGCACAACCCGATGAAGGCTCAATGAAGAGTGGAGGATAGGCAATGAAACTCAGCACAGTATCTATACGTCGGCCGGTATTTGCCAGCGTGATGAGTTTTACGATTCTGCTGTTTGGAATCATCTCATTCACGCGCTTGCCCGTTCGCGAGTATCCCGATATCGACCCGCCGATTGTTTCCGTTGTGACGTTCTACCGCGGGGCAAGCCCTGCTGTTGTCGAAACAGAAATCACCAACATCCTCGAAGAACAATTCGCAACGCTCGAAGGTGTCAAGACCATGACATCCTCCAGCCGGGAACAGGGTTCGGTCATCACCATCGAATTCGAGTTGGCCCGCAATGTCGATGAGGCATCCAATGATGTTCGTGACCGCGTGTCCCGCGTTCGTGCCCGGCTTCCCCGCGAAATCGACGACCCCGTTATCTCAAAGGTTGACGCCAATGCCCAGCCGATTGTCTGGCTTGCGCTTTCGAGCGACAGGCACAGCGGCCTTGAACTCACCGACATTGCCGACCGCATCCTGAAGGAGCGACTCCAGCGATTAACAGGCGTCGGCTCGGTATTCATTGGAGGAGAGCGACAGTACGCAATGCGTGTGTGGCTCGACCCGTTGCGAATGGCGGCTCACCAGCTTACAACGCAGGAAGTCGAGGCCGCGATCCGTAGCGAGAACGCGGAAATCCCCGCCGGCCGTGTTGAAGGGGCCGAACGGGAATTCTCCGTGCGTACCCGCGGCGAACTGACGACTCCCGAAGAGTTTGCCGCTATTATCGTCTCCAGAAAGAACAGCGACATCGTACGCTTGAGCGACATTGCGGAAGTGAAGGTCGGCGCGCAGGACGAGCGCACGGTGGCGCGGTTTAACGGACAAACCGCCGTCGGGTTGGGAGTAGTGAAACAATCCAAAGCCAGCACCGTGGATGTTGCCGCCGAAGTGCGGGCAGCGCTGGAAGACCTTCTCTCCCTCCTCCCCGCCGGAATGAAACTCGAGGTTGCCTACGACTCGTCCCGATTCATTCAGGAATCGATCAACGAAGTCATCGAAACCCTTGTCATCGCCATGTGCCTGGTTGTTCTCGTTGTTCTGGCGTTTCTCAAGAGTTTTCGGGCAACGGCCATCCCGTCGGTGGCAATTCCGATTTCTATTATCGGCGCATTAAGCGTGGCGTACTTCGCGGGCTTCACGCTGAACATTCTGACACTTCTCGCCCTCGTACTCGCTATCGGGCTTGTGGTGGATGATGCAATTGTGATGCTGGAAAACATCTACCGCCATATTGAGATGGGAAAAACACGCCGGCAGGCGGCGTTCGACGGCAGCAAGGAAATCGGCTTCGCCATCATCGCAACGACGATATCGCTTGTTGCGGTGTTCATCCCTCTTGCATTTCTTACCGGCAACGTCGGGAGATTGTTCAACGAGTTCGGATTAACACTCGCAGTCGCTATTCTGATCTCCGGCTTCGTTGCGTTGTCGCTTTCGCCGATGCTTTCTTCACGAATTTTGCGTCCTCTGCACGGCACAAGCACAGGCTGGGCATCCCGCTCGTTCGATACGTTCTTCGAGTTCCTCAACGATATCTACGAGCGCACACTCCGCTTCGCGTTAGGCCGAAAATGGTTGATGTTGGCCGGCGCCGTTCTGACAGTTGTCCTGAGTGTCGTGTTGTTCCGGTTTCTTCCGAGTGAACTGGTGCCGATTGAGGATCGGGGAATCGCCTTCGGCATCGTGATTGCGCCCGAGGGAGCAACCCTGGATTATACCGACAGATATATGAGAGAAGTGGAAAAGCGTTTGCTTGACCTGCCCGAACGGCGAACGTTGTTCACTGCTGTCGGGTTGGGTTTTGGCGGACCCGGACGCGTGACAAACGGATTTCTGTTTTTAGGATTGAAACCGCGAAGCGAACGAACGAAGTCCCAGCAACAAATCGTCCAGGAACTGTTTCCGCAACTTCTCTCCATTCCCGGCGTGCTGGCATTCGTCATTAACCCGCCGAGTATCGGGGGGCGGTTCAGCTCAAGTCCGGTAGAGTACGTCCTTCAGGCGGAGAGCTACGAAGAACTGAACCAGGCAGTCGGCATTATGATGGGCGAGGCCAACAAGTTGGGCTATCTCATCAATCTTGATACCGATTTGCGACTGAACAAGCCGCAGCTCGATCTGACAATCGACAGGGAACGGGCGGCAGGACTCGGCGCTTCGCTCACCGATATCGGCCTGACGTTGGAGACGTTCCTTGGCGGCCGTGTGGTTACAAATTTCAAACGGGGCACGAAGCAATACGATGTGATTCTTCAGATGAAGCCTTCCGCCCGCGCTACGCCTGATGCTATCAGGGAAATCTACATTCGCGGAACGGGTGGATTGGTACAGCTTGCCAATGTTGTCCGCATCGACGAGACACTTGCTCCGAAAGAACTGAACCACTACAACCGGGTTCGCTCCGCCACACTCACGGCAAATCTCCGGCCCGGCGTCAGTCTCGGTCAGGCCCTTGACGATCTCGACCGGATCGCTGCAGAGAAACTTCCTGCGGGGATGAAACGCGAGTTCGGCGGACAATCGCTTGAGTACAAAACTTCCAGCACGAGCCTGTACTTCATGTTCCTTCTCGCCATCATCTTCATTTATCTTGTACTTGCGGCACAATTTGAGAGTTTTGTTCATCCCTTTACCATTCTGCTCTCGGTTCCGCTTGCTGTGTTCGGCGCGTTGTTAACGCTGTTCATTTTCGGGCAGAGTCTCAACATCTATTCTCAAATCGGGTTGATCATGCTTGTCGGATTGGTAACGAAAAATTCCATTCTGATTGTGGAGTTTGCGAATCAGTTGCGCGAACGAGGCGAGGAAGTTCTTGAAGCTGTTATTCACGCGGCAACGATCCGCCTCCGCCCCATTCTCATGACGTCGTTTGCAACCATATTCGGCGTTCTGCCGATCGCCATCGGTTTCGGCGCGGGTGCCGAGTCGAGACGCCCGCTCGGACTTGCAGTTGTGGGAGGAATGTTCTTCTCGACATTCCTGACGCTTGTTCTTGTTCCGGTTCTGTACACCGTTCTTGCCCGCTTCACGCGTGCAACTGCACCGGGACATGAACACGAGGAAGAGAAAGAGATCGCCATCAAATCTGAACCCGAAGCGACCCTGGCGACGTAGAGCCAACAAATAAGAGTAGTGTTTGAAGGAAATTTAATTGCACGATATTGTTCTTTTTCCTATATTTGTGCGATAAAATTTCATGAAAAAGGACTCTGTAATGGCAAAAGTGTGTGATATTTGCGGAAAGAAGCCGGTCAGCGGCAACAACATCAGCCACGCGCATAATAAGACGCGTCGCCGTTGGTTGCCGAACATCCAGTCCGTTCGGGCCAAGGTCAACGGGCGCACGACCCGAATGCATGTTTGCGCGACGTGCATCAAGAGTAACAAGGTTCTCAAGGCCGCGTAAGCGCTGCATCAGCTTCGGTTACACGAAGGCCATCACGCTGTGCTGATGGCTTTTTTATTCCTTTCACATCTCCGGGCATCCGCCGTCAATGCGGAAGATTTCAATAGAACTCAACGCCCCCAATCAACTGACGCTGCTTCGCGTTCTGTTGACTCCGGTATTTGCGCTCTTCATCCTCTCCGACTCCAACCTCTACAAGCAACTCTCGCTCGTCGTCTTCATCATCGCTGCGTTAACGGATTGGTATGATGGATGGATTGCCCGCAAGTTCGGCCATATTTCGCGCTGGGGGAAATTCCTCGATCCGCTTGCCGATAAGGTACTGACTTCGGCGGCATTTCTCGTGTACGCCTATTTAGGATTGATCGATGCGTGGATGGCGTGGATTGTGATCGTTCGTGACTTCCTCATTACCGGATTGCGAAGTTATGCCGAGTTCAAAGATCAACCGATTGTCACGTCAAAGACCGCACAGGTAAAAACGTTCGGGCAGTTCGTTGTTATCTACTACATTCTCCTCCTCCACGTCGCACAACACATCCCTGCAATCTACGAACGATTCGGCGGGCACATCGAGATGCTGATGGATCCGCCGGTGCTGTTTGGCATGATGCTGCTCGTGACTCTCTCCACGGTCGGAACCGGCATCGCGTATCTGTTCGATAACAGGAAGTTTCTCAAGGAACTTTATGAACAGTTTCGACAACGACGAGCCTGACAGTAGCGGTATACAGCCGGATTTTCTTACGCGGTTCGTCGCCACCGGCTTCTTTTCTGGCTATATTCCCTGGGCATCGGGCACATTCGGAGCCCTGGTTGGCGCGTTGTTTTTCCTGATTCCCGGCTTTACCAATATCCCCGTTTTGACCGCGGCAATTGTCGTTGCATTTTTTGCCGGCGTAGTTACTTCGGCAAAGATTGCTTCTGCCGAAGGGCACAAGCTGACTCAAACGGCGCGAAGGATGAAGGAACGATTTCAGCCCGGCGAGCATGGAGCTCCGGACCCATCCATTGTTGTTATCGATGAAATTGTCGGGGTGTGGATTGCAATGATTGCCATCCCTCTTACTCTGCCGGGAGTAGCGGTTGCTTTCTTCGCGTTCAGGTTGTTTGATATCGTCAAACCTTATCCCGTCCGCCAGGTTGAACACATCAGTTCCGGATGGGGCATCATGCTGGACGATGTTGTTGCCGGCATCTATGCAAACATCGCAACACGGCTGGTTATGGCATTTCTCTACGCATACTTACCGGAACTTTTCTAAGAATGAAAGCTGAAATAATCACAATCGGCGACGAACTGCTCATTGGACAGGTGATCAACACCAATCAGGCATTCATTGCACAAAAGCTCAACGAGATTGGCGTCCGCGTCGGCTTGATGGAATCGGTCGGCGACGACATGCAGGAGATACTCGACGCATTCCACTTCGCCTGGCGCCGGAACGACGTGGTTATTGTCACCGGCGGACTCGGACCAACACACGACGATATCACCAAGAAGGCAGTCTGCTCATTCTTCGATTCGGATCTTGTACCGAACGACGAGATTCGCAGGCACATTGAAGAGTTGGTGAAGAAATGGAACCGCCAGTGGGGCCCGACGTACGAGGAGCAAACGTTGTTTCCGCGCAAGGCAAAGCTCATCCCCAACCCGATAGGAACCGCGGGGGGAATGGTATTTGAAGTAGAGAACAAATATCTTTTCGTCCTGCCCGGCGTTCCGTATGAAATGAAAGAGATGATTGAGCAATCTGTCGCGCCTTTCCTTTCATCCCGCAACACCAGCTCCGTCATCCGCCATCTTACATTGCGAACGACGGGTATTTCCGAAAGTATGCTTGCCGCCCAACTCGGAGACATTGATTCGCTGCTGCAAGGCGCTAAACTGGCATTTCTGCCGTCGCCAACCGGCGTTCGTCTACGGATTACAGTCTATGGGTCCGACGTTCAAACTGTTGAGAACCTTCTTCGGCAGGCGGAACACCGCATTCGCGCCAAAGCAGAGAAGTACATCTACGGAGTGAACAACGAAGAACTGGAGGAAGTAGTCGGCGGAATGTTGACCGAGCGCAAACTCACGATTGCTGTCGCCGAATCCTGCACGGGCGGACTCGTTGCCGACAAGATCACAGATGTCAGCGGAAGCTCGAATTACTTCCAGCAGGGTCTCGTTACGTACAGCAATGAATCAAAAGTGGAAGTCTTGGGCGTCCCTTCCCTTCTGCTGGAGCAACACGGCGCAGTCAGCAAAGAAGTTGCCGAAGCAATGGCCGCGGGAATCCGGCGCGTTGCCCGGACGGATATCGGGCTTTCAACAACGGGCATTGCCGGACCGACTGGCGCGACATCCGTCAAACCTATAGGGCTTGTATGGATCGGCTATTCGGACGCCGAGACAACCCTTGCCGTTCGCTTCCAACTTGGCGACGGACGCCGGAGGGTGAAGGAACGGGCTGCACAAGCTGCATTGGAACTTCTCCGAAGAAAACTGCTGAAGCTTGAATAGGGACATCCTAATGGCAACCGTCCGCCTCTTCATCGCCATTGAAATACCGCCCGACATCAGATCAGGAATCGGCGCGGTGATTCAGGAGTTGCAAGCAGCAAACGCCGATGTCAGGTGGGAACAAACGGACAAACTCCATATCACGTTGAAGTTTCTTGGCGGAACAGACGAAGGAATGGTATCGAAGATATTCACGTCTCTTGACACCCTCTGCAGGAAAACCCCGGTTTTTACTCTTCGTTACAGATTACTCGGATGTTTCCCGCCGAAGCGCGAGCCGCGGATTATCTGGATTGGAGTGGAAGAGAATAGCTGCGTTCTCCAACGGCTTAGCTACTTGATTGATGAGTCGATGTCTTCATTCGGGTTCAAGAAAGAAGAACGGGAGTTTCACGCGCATGTCACCGTTGGAAGAGTCAAGAGTCAGCGGAATATCCGGGACTTGCTTCGCACAATGGAATCTATTACCTTTGAAAGCCAGCCAACGACAATTTCGGAACTTGCACTCGTCAAGAGTGAGCTAAAACCCAGCGGGTCGGTGTACACAATCCTTCACAGGATTCCGCTTCATCATCATTGAGCATGAGCTAACAACTAATTCCCCCTATTTTTTGAGGAGATGCGTATGGCAGACGAACGAGAATCAAAATTGCAGTCCCTGAAGAATGCAATCGACCAGATTGAAAAGCAGCACGGCAAAGGTTCGGTGATGCGCCTGGGGGAAGGCCCGATTCAACAGGTTGAGGTCATTTCGACGGGGTCCATCTCACTCGATGCCGCTCTTGGGATCGGCGGAATTCCACGCGGACGCGTAATCGAAATCTTCGGGCCCGAATCATCAGGTAAAACCACATTGTGTTTGCACATTGTCGCTGAAGCCCAAAAAAATGCCGGAATCTGCGCCTTCATCGACGCTGAACACGCACTCGACATGGCATACGCGAAGAAACTCGGCGTTGACGTAAACAACCTGCTCCTTTCCCAACCTGAATTCGGGGAGCAAGGGCTGGAAATCACTGAAACGCTTGTCCGGAGTAATGCTTTGGATGTGATTGTGATTGATTCCGTTGCGGCGTTGACCCCCCGTGCCGAAATCGAAGGAGAAATGGGCGATCCGAGCATGGGCGTTCAGGCACGGCTCATGTCGCAGGCCCTGCGCAAACTCACCTCCGCAATCAGCAAATCGAAAACATCCGTCATATTTACCAATCAGTTGCGTATGAAGATTGGCGTGATGTTCGGAAACCCCGAAACCACAACCGGCGGAAACGCGTTGAAATTCTATGCCTCCGTGCGCCTTGATGTTCGCCGGATCGAAGCCATCAAGGATGGTACGAACGTTATCGGCAACAGAACCCGCGTCAAAGTCGTAAAGAACAAGGTCGCCCCTCCCTTCCGCGAAGCGCAATTCGACATTCTGTACAATGAAGGCATATCAAAAATCGGCGACTTGATCGACACGGCCGTCGAACACAACATCATTGCGAAGGCCGGCTCGTGGTTCTCATACAAAGAGGAGCGCATCGGCCAAGGACGCGACTCCGTCAAGAAGTTCCTGCAGGAAAACCTGAACATCGCGAAGGAAATCGACGCCGCTATGCGGACGAAATTGGGCCTCACGGGTTCCAACGGATCACAGCCGACAAACGGCAACGCTACGGCGCCGACCGCGAAATCAGCAACAACTGCACCGGCAAAGCCTGCGGTTACGCCCGTAGTGTCCACGGGAAAGCCGCCGGTAACAGTCAAGAAAACATAGTGAATGCACATCACCAAAATCGAAAACCAGAAGAAGAACCCGTCACGCAAGAATCTGTTTGTTGACGACGAGTTTCTCATCGGGGTGAGTGCCGAAACTCTGCTGCGATTCGGCATCCGTACAGGCGACGAAATTGGTGAAGACAAGCTCAAAGCGCTCCGGGCTGCGGAAGAATTGCAGGGCGCAAAATCCGTTGCCCTCCGTTTTCTTTCCCGAAGGCAGAGAACGGAGAAAGAGGTCCGGGACAAGCTGCGTGAAAAGGAATTCGCCGACGAAGAGATCCGGCAGACAATCGAGAATCTTCGTGAACTGGGCTTTCTGAATGATGCGGAGTTCGCCCGCAGTTACATTTGCCACCAATTGACAGTCCGGCCGAAAGGAACGCTGGCACTGAAGCAGAATCTCCTTCTGCTTGGTGTGAGGAAGGAAGTCATCGAGGCGGCATTAGACGAGACGTTCAATGAAACAAATCAGGAAGAAGCGGCACTCGACGCCGCCCGGAAGTTTTTACGCAAATCCCGAAAACCAACCGACGACCCGCGCAAAACACGGCAGAAGCTTGCTGCCTTTCTTGGCCGGAGGGGATTCACGTGGGATGTCATTTCAACCGTCATGAAGAATATTCCGGGGGAGAAAGCGGATGAAGAATGAACAGAGTCGTCTTCGACATCGAAACCCTCGGTTTCCCTCTCGATACTTTTGATGAGAAGCAACAGGAATACCTGCTGAAGTTTGCCAAGACGGAGGAGGAACGAAGTGAAGCCATTCAGAAACTTGCCCTGACTCCACTCACCGGCCACATTATTGCCATCGGGATGTTGAATCCCGATTCGAAGCACGGCAAAGTCTGGTTTCGTTCGGACGAGCCTGATTCATTCACTTCCGATGACGGGCTTATTGAGTTTGTGCCGGCTGAAGAGAGGGAAATTCTTGAAGGATTCTGGGACGCAATTACCCGCTACGATCAATTCATCACGTTCAACGGCCGCTCCTTTGATTGTCCATTCGTTATGCTGCGTTCCGCCCTCCTTGGCGTGAAGCCGACACGTAATCTTCTCCCCTATCGTTACAGCCATCAAGAGCATTGCGACCTGCTCGAACAGCTAACGTTCTACAGCGCATTCAGAAAATTCAGTCTCGATTTCTACTGCAAAGCCTTCGCCATCAAGAGCCCGAAGAGTGACGGCATAACGGGACTTGATCTCGGCCCCCTGTTCGAAGCGGGACGTTTTCGTGACATCGCCGAATACTGCATCGGCGACGTGCAAGCCACGGCGGAATTGTATTTTCACTGGGTAAGCACTCTCGCCTTCGAGAAATCCCTCCATTAAATTCTCTTCAGAAAACTATATTCGCCTTGCCACATGTAACTTTGGTTATTATATTTGCGTAAGCGAATATAATTCAGGAGGGACATCTGCATGAAAGAACTGGCAAAAATCTTCAAGGCGCTGTCGGATGAGTCGAGGCTCCGGATTCTCAACCTCATCTTCAGAAGCGGTGAAATCTGTGTCTGCGACATCGAGTCGATTACGGGATTCACGCAAACAAAGACATCCCGCCATCTCTCCTACTTGCGGAATGCAGAACTTGTCGACTCCCGCCAGGAAGGGCTGTGGATGCTTTACTCCATCACAAAACCGAAGAACAAAGAACATGAACAACTGCTCGAATGTCTGAAGGCCATACTCCAGACCAACTCTGTTGCTTTGAAGGACGCGAAGGCACTGAACAAGAACATCAGCAACGGCTGCTGCACAACGTTTAACGTCATCAAGCCGGAGATAAAGCCGGCGGTTTTTGAACTCAACTAACACAAGGAGGAATTCACTTATGACAACGCAATTGGAATCTGAAACCAAATCATGCTGCGAACCAACGTGCTGCGAACCGGAATCCAGCACTGCTTCAACTCCGGTGACGGACGAACAGTTGAAGGGGACTATTCGGGAGAGATACGGCGAGATAGCAGCGAAAGGCGGTTCATGCTGCGCTCCCGCTTCAGGCAGCGGGCCAAACTGCGGTTGCGGTACGGACAACTCCCTTGAAACAGTCTCCCTGCTCATGAATGATACATACACAAACGTTGATGAACAGATTGTACAGGCCGCGGATCTCGGACTTGGCTGCGGAACGCCTCTCGCTTTTGCGGAGATGGAAGAAGGAATGACCGTCCTGGATCTCGGCTCCGGTGCAGGCATTGACGTTTTCCTCGCGGCAAAGAAAGTCGGGCCGACCGGCAAGGCAATCGGCCTTGACATGACCGACGAAATGTTGAAACTCGCCCGCAAGAACAAATTGAAATTGGGCATTGAGAATGCCCACTTCTGGAAAGGCGAGATTGAAGATATGCCGATTGAATCGTCATCTATCGACCGGATTCTCAGCAACTGCGTCATCAACCTTGTGCCCGATAAAAGCAAGGCGTTCGCCGAGATGTATCGCGTCTTGAAACCCGGCGGCAAGTTCACCATTTCCGATATTGTTTCGATTGGCGAGATTCCGGCGGAAACACGCCGTGACCTCGAACTTTGGGCAGGCTGTGTATCGGGAGCCGTTGACAAGGAAGAGTATCTGCGGATTGTCCGTGAGGCAGGATTCAAGAATCTGACAATCGGAGCAGAGAAGAAATACTCGCTCAACCGGGAAGTTCCGTTCGGTTTGGTGAGCATAACGTTGACAGCACAAAAATAAAATGAATTTAAGCATCAGAAAAACTGTGCAAGCGGACTACGACTCTGTTACGAGACTGTTGGAATCCGCTTCACTGCCGACTCTGGGGGTGGCCGATCACTTCAGCAACTTCCTGGTTGCGGAAAACGGAAGCGGCATCGTCGGGGCAATCGGGCTGGAGGTGTATGACGATACCGGCTTGCTCCGTTCCGCTGTTGTTGATTCGTCACTGCAGAACAAGGGGGTCGGTTCGCTTCTCTACAACAATCTGATTGAGCATGCAAAGCAACTCGGTGTGCGGCGACTCATTCTTCTCACGATTACCGCTGAGAAGTATTTTGAGAAGAAGGGATTCAGAAAGATCAACCCGGATTCTGTCGCCGGCCCGATCAGGCAATCGGTGGAATTTTCGGGAGTGTGTCCCTCACACGCCGCTTGTATGGAACTCATTTTGAAGGAGGATGAATGAAACACGTCATCACACGACATGATAACAGGATCGAGATTCAGTTGACGGGAATCGGCGACGACAGCAAATTCTTCGGGAGCGTAGACTCCTGCGCTCCGGTCGAAGATACATGCGGACCCGAGAAGTATCAAACACTGGATTCGCTTGCGACCCACCCGTTTTCCGACGGCGTCCGCTTTGAGCTGCGTGCCCGTGCCGATGCACAGCTGGATTTGGATGAAGCCGAACAGTGCCTCGACAATGCGATGGGGCGCATCATGGAGAAGCGGGAAGAAGCCTACGCATGACAAGAGTTTCTATTCTCTGTACCGGTAATTCTTGCCGTGTTGACACAGGAATACCTGAACATCATCAAGAACGCGATCATTGAAAAGATCCAACAACTGCTGACAACGCCATCGGTCGGGTATCAAGAAATGAAGGACTCCTGTAGAGCCCCGCTCACGGTTAATCCTGATGAAGAACGCCCCTGCAGACGCGGGAGAAAGGACTCCGGCATCTGCATTCGCAACGGACAGAGCATTCCGTTGGGACGCATTCTCGCTGACAGTCCCCATCCTCTGGTCTCTCATCTTCTATTCCCAGATCTGAGAAATAACTCAATTGGCCGAGTCAGGGCTGGTGCGCGCACTTGATGAGCGTGCCAACCGCTCAGTTCATTACGGTTATGGAAGGACGTGCTAATTCTGCGCGCATCGGGTGGGGCAACTTTGTCTCACACCTTCTATCCTCTTTTTCGAATATCTGATAATCTACCGCTTTTCTACCGGCTTCTGTAGGATTTGCTGAGCCATTTTGGCATCTACGGTTTGGCATAACACGTGATGTGTTACGAATGCCGGCCCCACTACCCTTTCGGAATCGATAATCCAATTCTGTTGTCCGGCATCATGATACGGATACATACGGGCACGACACATCAATGCCCGGAATTTGAAGATATGAATTTCACATACAATCACATTTCTTTCTATCGGAGGTATCATGATAGCATTGCGTAATTTGCTCCGCTATTCACATTTCGCGACACGGCACGGGCTTATCGTTGTCATGGCAACCATTCTCATGAATGCAGCAGTCGCTCAGTGGACTACTCAAAGTCCGGTCCCGACCCACCTCGATGTGCGAGGCGTTGGTGCCCCAACGCCCCAACGGGTGTTCATCGCAACGGATGATAACTTCTTCGACAATGGCGGTGCCCTGTTCGAGTCATCGGACGGCGGTACGGCGTGGATTCAGCGGGACATCCCTGTGAGCCTTGCCAATCCGCTTAACGGACTCTTCTTTCTCGACTCGCAAAATGGATGGGCATACGGGAACGAGAACTACAGAACAACCGACGGCGGAACGACCTGGACCCAGCTTCCGTTTCTCGGCTCGACCTATTTTATGAAGTTCTATACTTCGACTTTCGGCCTGGCGACGGGGAACGGCGGCGGCTACATCAGCACCGATGGTGGCAATTCATGGAACCCTTCGCCGAATGGTATGTCAGCATTCGACTTCGCCGATGACCAGATTGGCGTTGGGGTCGCTGACAGCATGGTCTTTAGAACTACCAACGGCGGAACAACATTTTCGCTCGTCCACATCGGCCCGGCGAGAGATGTTGTGTTTCTTTCGGGCACAGTCGCGGTTGGTGTCGGCGGCGGCGGGTTTATCAGGTCAACCAACGTCGGTGTATCATGGACACCCGGTGCAGCATCTATTGGGAGAACACGTCTCTTGCGTGTTTCGACTGACGTCGTACTTGCGTGGGGTCGAACAGGCGGCTTCCCAAATTATGATGACCGCATTCTCCGATCCACAGATGCAGGACAAACGTGGACTGATCTCGGCGAGGTAGTGCCGGCCGGCGTGTTCGCCATCGCTGCAGTTGATCCGCAGAATGTTGTTGCCTCTGACTACAACGGAAATATGTTCCGCTCCGGTGATGCAGGATTGAATTGGGTACAGACATTCACATCTCCCGGTCCGTCGCCGAGCTTTCTGAGCAGCGCAACGCTCGCTTTTGCTAATGCACAGACGGGCTTTTTCGGTTACGGTGCGGGCTTCGTCATCAAAACAACAGACGGTGGTGCAACTTGGTTTCAGATTTCGAGCGGAACGGGCAATGCCCTCCAAGATATTGCCCGATTTCCTGACGGAAATATGATTGCCGTTGGTGAGAATGGTACACTCCTCACAAGCAACGGTATCTCGCCTTGGATTCTCCGCGAATCGTTTACGCAACTTGATATTGCGGCGATCGATATCATCAACGCGACTGACGCTGTCGTTGTCGACCAATCGGGTCAGGTATACAAAAGCTCCGACGCGGGCGCTACTTGGATGGCTGCGCCGGCAAAGCCATCGAATCTATCGGCAGCACGGGATGTTCGTTTCACAACACTCCTCGACGGCTGGGTTATCGGGCAGAGTTTCAGTACGGGGGCATTGTACCATACAACAAACGGCGGCACGACCTGGACGCCCGTTCCCGATTTCCTCGGCGGCTATGTTGCCGTTGATGTAGAAGGATCGAACATTTGGGCGGCAAATGTCGGCGGACGCTTCTACCGGAGCACCAATAGCGGGGGAACCTGGATTCAGGGGGACCTTCCGGAGTCTCCCCTTCTTATCGGAGATATGGACTTCTTTGATGAAAACATCGGTTATGCAGTCGGGGCGTGGGGCCGGGCATTTCGTACCGAAGACGGAGGAAGTACCTGGCAGGCATTGCCCATGCCGAACAGCACCGATAATTTCACCGACATTCACCTTCTCGGCCCGAATGAATTCTGGCTCAGCACAAACACAAACGCCGCTTACTACACCGCCACAGGCGGCCATAATTGGGCAGTGCTGAACATCGGCTCGGCAGGATTCGGCTCGTTCGCCGCAATTGCGGCAAGCCCCTCCGGGAGCGCATGGGTGGTGGGAGATCAGGGATATATTGAATACTTCGCAGGACCGCCGCCGCCGCCATTAAACCGGCCGCCTGAGGCGTCGTTTACCTTCATTACTTCGGGGATGACGGTACAATTCACCGACACAAGTGTCGATCCCGACGGGATTGTCATCGGTTGGTTTTGGCAATTCGGTGATGGGACAACATCAACGGAACGACATCCCACACACACATTTACAGATCCGAATTCCTATATCGTCCGCCTGACGGTAACGGACGACGACAGTGCAACCGGCAGCAGAGGACGCATCGTGGTTGTGCAGCCCAATCCGGGAGGAACGTTCGGCAACTTTACCGAAGTGACGCCACTTGACTCACTCTTCGTTACTAACCAAGACGAAGATTTCTGGGTGATTACCACCGCGCCGGCCGACTTTGATGGTGATGGCGATATGGACATTGCAGTTCTCGGCTGGTACGTCATCTACAATCAAAGTGTGGAGGATCGTCTGATATTGCTGCGGAACGACGGTTTGGGAACAGAGGGCCGCTGGGCTTTCACACATATCAGCGTGCCGCTCGGAAATCTCACAGCCGGTTCATCTGACCTTGCCTGGGGTGACGTTGACGGCGATGGCGACCAGGACCTTGTAGTTGGCACCGATGGCCAGACTGTAATCTTCCGCAACGATGCAGGTACGCTCGTTCTTACAGACACGGAACTTCCCCCTTATTGGGAGTATAACGACCAGGCCGATTTCGATCTCCGTTCCATCACGCTTGCTGACTACGATAACGACGGCGACCTCGACCTCCTCATCCCTTCGGTATTTGAAGCCGGAAGATACCGCACCGCACTGATGCGCAACGACGGCCCGAACGGGACGGGCGGCTGGATTTTTACCGAAACCGATTCCGTTTTCGCCCCGACTACTCACGCGCAAAGCATGTGGGCTGACTTCGACGGCGACTTGGATCTTGATCTACTTCTCGTCAATATTGCCCCTTTAACGGACTACGGCTTCATCCGCCGTTACAGGAATGACGGGAACGGAGTGTTTGTTGCCGAAGATGTTCTCGGCCCACTGACGATTGAACATGGCGAAGCTCAATGGGGCGATTACGATGCCGACGGTGATCTCGATATTCTTGTTGCAGGAAACCTCAAGGAAGTCGGCGGAACCTACACAGCCCGTGCTCTCCGCATTTACCGGAACACGAATGACACGTATGACTCACTGGATGTCATTCCCTGTATTCCCTGCGAGGGGTGGTTCGATATGACCGCCGCAACATGGGCGGATTACGACAACGACGGAGATATGGACATTCTTCTGGCCGGGACATACAACCCGGGCTCTCAAATCGACGGCCGCGCGAGGGTGTACCTCAATACAGGCGGCGTGTTTGCCGATACAGGGGGTACGTTGCCTGCGCCACGGGCAAGCGGCGATCGCGGCGGCACCTTCTCTTGGTTTGACCTTGATGGTGACGGCGATCTGGACTATTTCATTGCAGGACAGTATTTCGTACCGGGCGGAAATGGGCTCGTGGAAGCACAAATGCATGTGTACCGAAATGATGCGCCCGGACAGAATGCCCCACCTTCACGGCCGACAAATCTCGGCGCTGCGATGCACGACAGCCTTACCGTGACACTGACGTGGACGGCTTCAAGCGATGACCACACGCCGAGCGTGGCGCTTACATACGATCTGCAGCTTTTCCGGAACGGCGTGCCGATTGCGCTTCCCCGGAGTCTTCCGCAACCCGGTAACGTCAGCGCCGGCACGGAATGGCTGCTGACCGGCTTGCCGCAAGGCCAATACCGGTGGGCGTTGCGCGCGATTGATGCGGCCTATGCCGGAAGCGAGACTGCAACGGGAGAGTTCGTTATCGGCGGTCCGACGACGGTGGGGACGGAAGACAATTTGCCTCGTTCGTTTGCACTCGAGCAAAACTACCCCAATCCCTTCAATCCAAGCACCACAATCGAGTTCGCTCTCCCGCACACGAACTTTGTAACATTAACGCTCTACAACATTCTTGGTCAGGAGGTAAGAACTCTCGTCAGCGAAAGGATGGACGCGGGTACGTATCAAGTGCAGTTCAACGCTGGAGGTTTGCCGAGCGGAGCGTACATCTACCGGCTGCATGCCGGAGGTTTCGTCCAGACCCGGAAACTTCTCTTGTTGAAATAAAGACATTTGTCCTCACGCTCTTTTGCGACGGATCTGAGGGGGATCAGGGTCGTCAGCCCGTCGCAGCGGATGAACGCACGCCGAAACGGACACAGGGGTTCGAGTGAACTTGCGCTACACGATTGCTGTTTCTGGGTTCTCCATCGGGTGGTTGACAGACCTCGAACCCGTTCAACCTACGGCGAAAACGCAGGAAGGGACGCTTCGATACGTATCAACTGAAAGTTAGTGGTGGAACCCGGGCCGTTGCCTTCAACGATCTTAGGCGGCGGCCCTCCGTTTACAAGAGACTCAATCTCCTGGCCGAGATACAGCGTGGAAAATTCAGAAACGAGACCGGAAGACAGAAAATGGTGGAATATTCAACGGAGTAACCATACATTTACCAAGTAAGACATTTCACCAGCGTAAATGCATACAGAAGTCGTTACCATTCTTGGCCTCGGTTTCTTTCTCGGCCTTAAACATGCCCTCGACGCGGACCATTTAGTCGCCATTACGACTATGGTAAGCGACGGAAAAGGGATTCTCCAATCGTCAATAGTCGGGGCTCTCTGGGGTTTCGGACACACTATCGCATTGATGATCGTGGGCTCATTCGTGATTACCCTTGGTGTGCAAATACCGGAGAATGTCGCTCTGTTGCTGGAATTGGGCGTCGCAGCAATGCTCATTATCCTCGGCATCAATGTTCTGATAAAACTCGTTCGAGGCGATACGCTTCATGTGCATGCACATACCCACCACGGAAGGACGCACATCCATCCTCACACACACCCGCATATTGCAGATCACTCTCATGAGATGGACGCGTCGCATCATGAAAGCCCCTCAAGCACTCTGTTACAGCGAATTCTGTCGCACGTTTCAGCGGGCAAGAGGTCAATTCTTATCGGTATAGTTCATGGAATGGCCGGAAGTGCAGCTCTGATGCTTGTCGTGCTCGCCACAATCTCATCTACACAGCTGGCTATAGGTTATGTTGCTGTGTTTGGGATTGGATCGATCGGGGGAATGGTGTTGATGAGCACGGCCATCGGACTTCCGTTCATGCTCTCAGCAGCCCGTTCACGGATATTCAATATTGTTGTTCGGGGAATAGCAGGCGTGATCGGCGTTGCTTTCGGCCTGTTTCTGGGATGGCATATTGGATTTGTTGAGGGCCTCTTCCTTCCGTAGCAGTCCGGGCCGGCGCCCTTCAGTCCGGCAATGGAAAAGTAAGTGTAAACGTAGTGCCTTCACCTTTTCGCGAGTCTACACTTATGCTCCCGCCATGGTTTTCCACAATCTGACGGCAGACAAGTAATCCGTATCCGTGACCATCGACCTTTGTCGTCACCTTTTCCGCGAATAATTTTGGCCGGATGGATTCGTCAATACCAGGGCCGCTATCTTCGACCTTGAGAATAGCGACACGGTTCGTCAGGTTGACTTCAGTAGCAAACCTGATGTCCGCATCGGCGCGGGCTTCCACGATGTTGTTGACCAGATTCAGCAGAACTTGCTGAATCTGATCGATGTCCAGGTTCAGGAGCGGGACGTTCTCCGCCAACGAACACGAAATCTTGTTGGACCTGAATTTGGGAATGAACCTCATAAAATCTGCAAAGTCGGATGTAATTTTGTTCAGGCACCGAGCCGCGAGATTTACGGCAGAGTGAGGACGACTGAGGAGATTTGTCGAGAATTTTTCAATTTTCCGTACACCGCCGATTGCATTTTCAATAATGCCGCTTAACTCATCGGGCGTTACCGAGCCAATGCGCATACGTAAGCGTTGTAAACTGAGCAGCACAACTGAAACAAGGTTCTTCAGTTCGTGACTTACTTCCGAGGCCAATTCCCCTTTCATAGCCATCCGTTCAGACTGAATAATGTGCATATGCGCCTGCCTTAAATCCTCATATGCCTCCTTGAGATTGGCATAGAGTTGCGCGTTGCGAATGGCAATGGCAGCCTGCCCGACGAGGATTTCAAACAATGAGAGAATTTCGCCTTTGTCAACCGATTGAATGTGCTTGCTGTCCACATACAGTACTCCAATCTTCTCTTCCTGGGTCTTAAGAAGGCTGCAGATAATTGTCTGCAACGCAAGATTCAGGATGCTTTTGCGACTTTCGAACCGTTGATCTGTCAGGGCACTTTCGATGCAAATGGACTCGCCGGTTTTGTACACATCCTCCAGCACGCTGGAACTGACTTGGATATTTTCGGCTTGCAGTGATTCCCCGCGTGCATTGCGCCCAATAACATAGGCAAGTTCGCCCGCTTCGTTTGTGAGCATAAGAAAGCCGCGATCGGCCTTCACAATACGTATCGCCTCATCCGTTACGTGTTCCAGTACCTGTGAGAGTTCAAGCGAACTGTTGATCTTGCGCACAACGTTCAGGATCATTTCCAGATCGTGAACCCTCGTCTGCGCATTATCCCCGGCTTCATCACTTTCGTGGCGGACACCACGATCACTCTTGATGAGTTCCTCGAGTTTCATGGATTGAATATCCCCCCATTGTGGTAAGTTCTGACAACACGCTCTCTGCATCATGCAAAGCCCCTATGGTCCGGAAGGTCCTGAGGCTTTTTTCCAATACCACACGTGCTTCGCCATTCTTGTTGCTGCACGCGTACAAAGCGCCAAGTTGCCGGTAACACTCTGCAACTCCATACTGGTTTTCTAATGCCTGATTGATCGACAGGCTTGTGTGGAAATACCATTCAGCAAGTTCAAAGCGTTTCTCACTCCGATAAATCTTGCCTTTCAGCAGAAACAGGTCGGCGGCATGTATTCTGTGGTCATGGGTTGAAAGCGCCTCACGCGCGTGGTTTGCAAATTTCAACGATGCCTTCACATCTCCCAATGCAAAGAGAATATTTGCTCTTCCCAGATTCGCAAGTCCCTGGAATGTTGGACTGCCGGCCTTCTTTCCAAGTGATGCTGTTCGGTCGAATTGGCGTGTTGCATCCCCGAACGAACACTTTGCGAGAAACGTCATGCCCATCCTGTAATGCAGCAAAGCCAGCCGTGCCGGGTCGCCTACCTCTTCGAAGTGGGACCTGGCACGTTGGTAGGAGCTTAGAGCGGCATCGTAATCACCGAGCAGATTGGACACGACCCCAAGATTCATCTGAGCGATGCCGGAATCGACCACCTCGTTAAAGTGCTCGAATGATTGCAGTGCATGCTTGATATATGACTTTGCCCGTTTGATTTTTCCCCTCAACGCATAGCTCAAACCCAAAATGTTCTCCACCCTCCCTACCGCAACAGGTACGTTGAGTTGCAGGTAGATTCTTCTTCCGCATTCAAAGTCTGCAGTTGCTTCGCGCCATTTACCTTGCGCTCTGTACACATCCCCCCTTTGTAATAACGCTTCGGCAAGAAGCCCGAGGGGACACCCGCTTGACCACTGGTCCAACCCCAAAGTGTACAATTCCTCAGCCCGTGAGTAATCCCC
Organism: Bacteroidota bacterium; assembly: GCA_019637975.1. NCBI lineage: Bacteria > Pseudomonadati > Bacteroidota > Bacteroidota bacterium. Next base: position 21,533 of record JAHBUR010000024.1, read on the forward strand.
GAAATCCCTACAATAATTCCCGATGGAAATGACAAGCCTGAAAAGATCACCCTTCTCCATCGATTCACTCGACAGTGTGAGAAACCTGTTGAGCAGACCGGAGTTCCCCCGTAGCGCTTCTTGCAGGCCGGGCAGATCCGATCCCTCGAGAGGGGTGCCTGTACTGCGTATTAGTGAATCAGTCCTTGCCGATCTTGGTATCATTCCCGTGGCCGACACAGTTATTCATGCCTAGCAAAGCAACACCGATGTAATGAACTTTTCACTCAAGCACTGAGTGGCAGAGGCTCTCGGGGGGGCAGATTTCTATGCTCGGAAATCTGAGACAAACGGGGATCGGAACAAATGACTTAACCTTCCGATCCCCCTCTTGCGAAGCAAATCACTTACAAGCAATATGCCAGTATTATCGAAGAAGGGTAACTCGCAGAAAACTGCCTTAAAATCGACAATATTTCACTATGTGAGTCAATGGGAAGGGAACCGATTGTTACGTTATGATCCAGATTGGCACGTAGATGCAACAGAATGTTACATCCTCCGACGTCAAAGTGTTACACCAATGTTCTACCTGAGGAGGTATGGACGATCCTGATCTAGTCCTTCTCCATTTTCAAGACTTCAGACGTAACCAGTCTTGCTGCAACAACCGAGATGTTATCGTCACTGTGATTTGCTTCGGCTTGGTGAATGAGTTTCTCCGCTACCAGATCGAAGCCGGTGGTGTTGAGAGTATTCTGAATCTCCATATCAGAAACGGCAGACGTCAGACCATCAGAGCAAAGAACGAGAGTATCTCCCGCTGCAATATTGCCGCAATAGAGATGCGGCTGGACAATCCTTTGCGGACCTATGGCTTGTGTAAGGACATGCGACAGGTTGCGTACACTTGGGCTGAACGGGTTGAAGTACATGCTATCCATTGCATGATCGCGACTGAGCAATTTCAGCGTGCCGTTCCGAAACAAGTATGCCCGGCTATCGCCTACGTTGATAACGACAAGGGCACTGCCGACAATCAGAGCAGCCACAGTCGTTGTACCGAAACCCTTTTCTTCGTACGTCCTCCTCCCCTCCTCATACACGAGGCGGTTCATCTCGACAATCGACTCAGAAAGAGACTCCTGCGGATTCGGGTTTGCGTTCTCAAGATAAATCCAGGGCAGCAACGTAGTGACCATCGCGCTTGCATGTTCACCGGCTTCCATCCCCCCCATACCATCTGCAACTATCAGAAGGGTTCCTTTTTCAGGCAAACCCTGATCTGAGAAGTTGACAACGGCCAGACTATCCTCGTTACGATCACGAACAGGGCCTTTCTCGCTTGTGCAAACGAATTGAACGACAGACTGTTTTTCACTGGCTATGACATGTGTTGAATTCAACATGAGAATCAGCATAATCCGGTTTGTGTTGTGAAAGCGGGAGCGAGATGATGAACACTACCCCTTCCCCTTTTTTTGATTGAACTGAGATCGTCCCTCCATGCCCTTCAATAATCTGCTTGCAGATTGGAAGTCCGTAGCCGTGGCCATCGACTTTCGTTGTGATTTTCTCTGCAAACAGACGGTCAAGAATTGATTCGTCTATACCGGGGCCGTTGTCTCTGACCAGAAGGCGTACTACATTCATGGCGGCATCGTATTCCGTCTGCAACGTGATTGCTGCAAACTGATCGGCTTCGACACTGTTATTTACGAGGTTGAGAAGTACCTGTTGAATCTGATCGGTATCAAGATCAACGGCCGGTATCTGATCACCCAGAACGGCTTCAATGCTGTTCCGTTTGAATTTGGGCAAAAACATGACAAATTCGACAAAATCAGAGGCGACCTTATTCAGACTGCCGGGCACAAGTTTCGATGTGCTCGGACGCCTGTTCAGAAGGCTCTTTGAAAACCCCTCAATCTTGCGTGCGCCCGTGATGGTCTTCTCTATCAATCCGCTAATCTCATCAATTGAAACATTGCCCGATTTGCGTTGCATCAGTTCGAGGTTCAGCAACACGACTGCAACGAGATTCTTTAATTCATGGCTTACTTCGGCCGCAAGTTCTCCCTTCATCGCCATGCGTTCGGACTGGATGATGTATTGGTTCGCTTGCTTCAGTTCTTCATACGTCCGTTTGACGTTGTCATACAGACGGGCATTGTTGATCGCAATGGCAGCCTGCCCGGCAAGGATCTCAAATACGCTCAGGATTTCGTCCTTCTCGACAGCCTGAATGAACTTGCTATCCACATAGATGACACCGATTTTCTGGTCATGGGTCTGCAAGGGGCTGCAGATGATCGTCTGCAACTCAAGATTCATGATGCTTTGTCGCCTCTCGAACCGCTCATCATTCAAGGCATTCTCAATACACAACGATTCGCCGGTGGCAAACACGTCGTCGAGCACACTGGAACTCACCTGAAAACTCTCGGCTCGTATCGATTCGCCCTTGGCATTCCTGCCGATAACGAATTCGAGTTTACCATCGTTATTCGCCAGCATCAAAAACCCGCGCTCGGCCATTGCGAGCCTGATCGCTTCATCGGTAACAAGCTCAAGCACTTCATTCAGTTCAAGAGAGGTGTTGATCTTCCGAACGATATTGAGGATCGTCTCAATATCGCGGACGGTCGAGCGTAGCGGCGGATCAATCACATCAACCGGCGCTTCAACCGTAAGGCTCTGCCGCATTAAATCGTCAAGATTCATAGTGACGCCTCATTACTGTGCATCGTTGAAGTCCACATCGGTGCTTAGATTCGTCCACGGGAAACAGGCAACTATCACATGCCATTTCTGCTCCGCGCAAGGGACACATCAATTGGGTCAATTCCTCTCCACATTTGTGGTTATGAATAGTCACTTTTTGTTATAGCTTCTGGAAACGAATGTATCTCGCCCGGTAACATGCTCTCCGGGGGTCAGCGGATGTACAACCACGGAACATTGTTACTGCCGGAACATCAATGAAACCGACCCACAGCTTTTGAAGCAACGTTTAGTTTCTCGGGGGAAAAAGCACAAAACGAGGCGCAAGGGGGATGTTCATTTCACACCTCAACAATGACTATTAGCGTCACCATCTGTATGCCACAATAGGGGTGAGACGAGGTAGTAGGGTAAGAGAGGAAAGGGGTGACGATAACTGCTGGTCACATCAGACTTTACACGAACTCAGAAATCAACTATGTCCATTGAGGATATGCGACCTAAGTGCCGACATTGAGTCATAAACAGACTTTGTTAAAAGAGGAAGGAATTTTCTACAATCGACTTCTAATTGCCCGTTTGAATCGATCGGCACTGCTGACAGTTTCATTGTTTAGCGCTACGCAGGATGCGGTCAAGTCGGGGGCGTGACACCTTCAGTATACGCGCCGCTTTCAGCTTGTTTCCGCCGGCATATTCAAGCACCTTTTTAGCGAGCATCGCTTGAACTTCCTTTGCCGAGGCTTGATCAAGGGGAACGAGGAGCATGAGAGTCTCCATAGTCATGGTCGGGAGCGCATCGCTTGATCCGCTGACGATGCGTTTCTTCGGTGGACGTATTGTCCGGTCCTCAAAATCAAAATCGTCTTCAGTGAGCCAGTCACCTTCTTCCAACAGAACAGCCCGTTCAATTGCGTGTTTGAGCTCACGCACATTTCCTTCCCAAGAATGCTGCATGAGAAGGTGCATGGCTTTCGGAGCTATGCCCTTGATCTTCTTGGTGTATGTGTGATTGAAAGACTTGAGGAATGCTTCCGCGAGAAGTGGAACATCCTCCATGCGTTCGGCAAGGCTCGGCAATTCCAACGGCAGTATTTTCAAGCGATGATACAAATCCTTCCGGAATTCATTTGCCCGGATTTTTGCGGACAGATCGGCACTTGTTGCGGCAATGATCCGGGCACGCACGGACACGTCGCGTATTCCTCCAACTCTCCGCATTGTCCTGTCCTCAATGACTTTGAGAAGCTTGGACTGAATGGCGGGGGAGATATCTCCTATCTCATCCAGAAAAATCGTCCCCTCACCGGCAAGCTCAAACAGCCCGATCTTTCGCTCCTTGGCATCTGTGAACGCCCCCTTTTCGAAACCGAATAGCTCGGCTTCAAGCAATGTTTCGGGAAGAGCGCTGCATGCAATGTCGACGAACGGGCCGTTTCTGTTCGCGCTGTTGTAATGGATTGCGCGTGCAAAGAGCTCCTTTCCCGTTCCGGTTTCGCCGGTAATCAGGATTGTTCGTGCATTATTCTTGATAACTTTCCGGGCCCGCTCGATGGTTTGCTTCAGAAGCGGCGATGAACCGATAATCGAACGAAAGTCGTACACCTCCTGCTGAATCTCGACAAAGCGGCTTTTTTGCTTCTTTGCCTGCCAGTCGTTGTAGAGGAGGTTGAGCTCATCACGGATTTTTCTGTGCTCATCCGGCACTATGAAATACGCGGAAACACCGAGTTTTACCAAATCAACCGCAAAACTGTGATCCGGCTCTTGAGCGATGGCGACAATCGGCACATCGGGGATCTCTGAACAGAATTCCTTCAACGACGATCGCAACGTAAGACTATCACGCGTGACATCAATGAGGACAAGCCTTGGCACATTAAACAACGCCCTGCCGACCAGAAACGATGGCGAGGATGCAAACTGAAGATGAACATCTTCGGCTGGAGTGATCAGACGGCGTACATCTGCCATCATTTCTTTGCGGCCGCAAAGCAATATCGTAAACCGGTCTTTTTTTGTGGGCACGTCTGTTTCCTCAGGTTTTGACGATCGAGTCTATTGTTGCAAGGACCCGGTCTTTTTGATCAATCGCAAGGTAACTGGACTTCAACTTGTCGGATGAAATATGAGAAAGAAAGAACTGCACAATAAGTCTCGTCTTGATGAAATACTCCTTCGCACGATCGCGCTGCCCGCGGTTGAAGTACTCCCCTGCCAGCGCGTACGCCAGCTTCCATGTTATTTCTGTGACAGGTTCTTTCGCAAGGATATCCATTCCCCGCTTGAACAGGACAATCGGCTTTTCGAGCCCTTCGGCGTGCGTCGAACCGGCGCAGATACCAAGGATAAAATTGGCCTCGGCGAGGTAGCGCGGATGACGGCGTACCTCTTGTTCACAAAGTATCCCGTTGGCGAGTGAAATCGCCTCGTCGTTTTTTTCCAATTTGTTCAAACACTCGGCTAATCGCAATTGGGATTGCCAGAGTATGTCATTTGCCTTTTCCTCACTTGATACCTGCATTGCATCCCGGAAAGCCACGCAGGCTTCGCCATGCCTCCCGCCAAGATAGTGACGCAACCCTTGAAGAAGCCGGTAGCGCGCAAAGAACATCCGCTGGCCTTCATTCTCAATTAAGAGTTTTGCTTCCTCGAGCCTCGCCTCTGCAACATCAAGTACGCCGAGAGCAAGAAGGGCCTGTACACCGTACAACAAGCTATATACGTGGTGGTACATGTTTTCCATTACTTCGGCCAAACCTCGGGATTCGTCGAAAAAGGAAACAGCCTTCTCATATTCACCTTCGGCAAGCGATACTTCTCCGAGATTCGCGATTACCAACGCGAGACCTGCCATCGAATCAATCCGTTGGTATTGTGAACGTGCCTTATCGTAATACTGTTTTGCAGCGCCGTATTTCCTGAGGCTATAATGCGCAATCCCGAGGTTATTGTGAATCAAGGCTTGCTGATGCATTGTGCCGAAATCCTCACTTGCCTTTAGTGCCCGGTGCCAAAACTCAATGGCCCGCTCGGTGTCGCCTTTCCTGCTCAGAACATTACCAATGTTGTTCATCGAGTTGATCACCTGCGTTCTTTCCCCCGTCGATTCATACTGTTTCATCGCCTCACTGAAGCACTCTACAGCATCATCGAAGCGTTCCTGATAAAAGGTTGCAATCCCGAGGTTGGTATAGATGTCGCCTTTCAGCCGGTTTGATTCCAATCCGGCGGTTTCCCCGAGTTGCTGCAAGCAATCCTTTTCAGCTTCCGCAAATCGACCCGTAGCAATCTCAAGTCCGACCAACTCCTGCCGCAGTTCAAGCTGTTCCGCTTTGTCGGTTGTGGCGCGCAGGGCGGCGCTCAGAAGTTCCTGAGCAAGATCATTTTCTCCAAGCCGGGATGCTGAAAATCCCATTACCTTGGAAAGCTTGGCTCTCTCGGGGGGCAGAAGAGCCGTACTATCCTCAAGTTCCCGACATAACGCGATCGCTTCCCGATATGAACCAGTTTCGTAGAGTGCCAAGGCCAACTTTGCCTGAACGGCTACTTCACCACGAACATGCCGGTTTGCCTTTGCAAGGTCTATGGCACTACAATACAATTGCAGTGAACGCTGAAGAGCAAACAACTTCATTCCTTCGTCGGCAGCCCGCTCGTAACAGGAGAATGATTGCATGTACTTGCCGCATCCGGAAAACTGGAAGGCGAGTTCCTGCAGTCCTTCAAATCCCCCGGAACTTTCCTTATCACGTTCCAGCGTTGCCGAGATCAGCGAGTGCAGTTCAGGTTTCTCATCCTGAATCCGTTCGTAGATTGCATCTTTCAGTCTCTTCATTCTTATGAAGACACGCTGTTCGGAACTCGTAATAAATTCATCGAGATGCAGAAACCGAAGGTGTTCCGACATGCGTTGCGGGTGAAAGGGAAGAAGTCCGGCGAGGATATTCTCTTTCACCGGAAATTGGAAACATGCAAGAATGCTGAGTACTAGCTGCCTCTCACGGCTCAGTTTGTTGAAACGAGCAAGGAGGAAGGCATCTATCGTTCGCGGGAGTTTCGTCTCCAATCCGGAAACAAATTCCTTCCCCATGTCGGGCTGTGTCAGCGCGTCGGCCGGAACCATTGACAGCACGGCGTTGAGCGCCTCCACCACGACGGCCGGCGTGCCGCCATACAAAGTATTGAGCAAGGAACTGATTGAACGGACTACGGGAGTTTGCCCGAGAACCGACTGACTTATCTCGGCAATCTCCTCAGCAGTCAATTCACCCAAGTGAAGCTCTTCAGCAATCGTCGGCGGAAAAACTGTTGCCCTTTCAGCGGTTTCCGCGGCAAGTACGAAAACCCTCCCCTTTACTGCGTTGCGAATGGTTGTGCGTACGACTTGTACCGACGCATCATCGAGAAGTTGCGCGTTATCAATTGCTACGGCAAAGGGAAATACATCCGAGCAAGCAACAAGAAATCGTGCCAGAAGCTCGGCAATCTCATCCTTCCTTCCACCCCACTTTTCAAAACGATGCGCGGGTTCCGCACCTAAACCAATCAGTTGATCGAATCTCTCGAATACCATTCTCCCTGGTTCCGAGAAGGAACGAATGTCCGCAATGAGGGGCTGAAGAATTTCAGATATGCTGTCGAAGGGAACATCCGAACGAATCGGGTTGATTTCGTATACTGTCAAACCGGAGGATCGTGCATGCTTCAGAGATTCTCTGATCACAGAAGTTTTCCCGATCCCCTCCGGTCCCGTCACGCTGATGGCTAAGCGGGAAGGCGCTTCTCCGTCAATCCCCAGTGCTGAGAAAGCACGCTGAATCGTTGCAAGTTCCTGACGGCGGCCGACAAAACGGGACGATCGCGCAAGGCCGAAATATAATTCATACAACTCGACCCCGTTCTGCATTGACGAACTGAGCTTTCGTGCGGCCTCTTCCGCAGTGGCAAACCTGCGGGAGGGAAGCTTCTGCATAAGTCCCAGAATGACTTCTCGCGTGCGGGTTTTTCCAACCCCGGATGCAAAGTGAGGTTCCTCGGAAAGAACACGTTTGGCCAGTTCCACCGGGGTTCCTGCTTCAAACGGGGGGTGTCCTTCAAGCAAGTGAAAGAATGTGGCTCCCAGCGAATACAAGTCCAGCCGATGGTCGCATTCCTCGCCCTTGAGGCATTCCGGCGCCGTGTACTCCAGTGTCCCCCGGACGGAAATGTCAAGCGTCTCCTCTTTCTTCTTGCTAAAGCCAAAGTCGGCCAATTTGAGCAACGGCCCCGCCGCCAATTTGCCTTCATCGACAACCACAAGATTCTGCGGCTTGATATCGAAGTGAACAATGCCTTCACGATGGATGTACGAGAGAACGCTTAAGGCCTGGAGCAGAAGGAGTTCAAGTTGTGATTCCTTTTTGTCATCATTGAACCCAAGCCATGCGAGCGTATCGACACCATTCAACAATTCCATCGTGAAGAACCGTCTCTGAAGAATGGCCTCGTCCGCGTGACGTATCGTGCCGAAGTCGAATATCCGGATCAGATTTGGGTGCGAAAGGGCAAGCAGCGCCGATACTTCATTCTTGAAGACTTCATCGGCCTCCGTATCGGATTCCCCTGAGCGATGGAGAATTTTCATTGCCATCTGTTGATTCTTCCGGCAGGTGTCTTCCACCAGAAAAACCTCTCCGCTTCCACCGACACCTAATCTTTCAAGAACGGTGTACCGGAAGTTGATCGTCATGCCTGCCTCACCCCGTCTTTCACGGCATAGTGAAGCGCAATCAATACAGCGGCAAGCAACGCTCCCGGGAAGAATCCAAGCCACCATCCGGAATGTAGAGAACTCACTGCTTGCCACAACATGTTCCCCCAACTTGCGGTCGGCGGTTGAATGCCGAGCCCCAGAAAACTCAACGAGGCCTCCGCCAAGACGGCACTGCCGAACTGGAGGGTGGCGGCAACGACGAGAATGGGTTTCAGATTCGGGAGGATGTGTTTCCGGAGTATATTCCAATTCGATTGATGTAGGAGTTTTGCCGCGAGGATGAATTCCTTCTCACGTAATCGCAGTACCTCGGTTCGAACCGTTCGGGCTATCCCCATCCACCCAGTGAGGGAAAGGAGGATGATGAGAGATGTGATTGATGTCCCCAAAAATGCCATCACGGCAACAACCAGAAAAATGCTTGGAATGGAAAGCATAAGGTCAGTCAGACGCATCAGGAGAGTGTCAAGCAGAGGATTCGTGTATCCAGCCAGGAAGCCGATGGCGACACCGATCAGAAGAGAACCAATTGCAGCACATAGCCCGATCCCCAACGACACCCGGGTGCCGAACACAACGCGACTGAAAACATCCCGCCCGACATCATCAGTCCCGAAAAGAAATCGCATAGGTCTCGCTTCCGTCGCAAATGGTTCCATCAGTTCATTGTTGGACGCAGCGTTGAAGGAGATGTTCTGTTGCAGCACTATGTTATTTGATTGTTCATATAATCGTCGGAGTGGACTCAGCTCCACCATTTCCGCATCTTGCGGAACTGTGTGTACAAGGGCGCCCCGGCTCAACGGACCAAGCAACCGTGTCGTAACGAGATCCCCCTGTTTGTTCGGGCCGAATAGTGTCACAAAGGGGGCGCAAACAGCAATAAAAGCCAGAATCGCCAGAAAACCTACAGGGCCTGACATCCGCTCCTGAGCAACCAACTGACCTTTGAAGTGCTGCCGGATTTTCCACACAACATATACTCCGCCGCCAAGCCATACAACCGCAGCAAGCCAAAACTCCCAGATATCGTGTCTCCAATACGTTGCCGGAGATGTCAGTTCCGAAAGAGTCAGGAGGCTATACGAACACAACGAAACGACACTCGCCACAATCTCATCAATCTTTCTCCATGACAGAAGGAGATAGATGACAAGACCGGCACCGAGTAGCGTGATTCGTCTCATTATGATCCCCCGATCCGCAACCGCGGGTCGATGCATGCATTAAGGATGTCGGCAAGCATATTACCGGCAATCACGACAATTCCGGCGACAAGCGTACACCCCAGTATGAGGGGATAATCACGCGCGTAAATCGCCGCAACAGTCAACTGCCCCATCCCGGGCCACGAAAACAAAACCTCCGTCACCATAACGCCGGACAGCAAAATCCCGATCTCAATTCCTATAAGCGACACAATCGGCGTAATTGCATTCGGCAAAACGTACATACCGAAGATTCTACCTTGCGACAGTCCCATACTTCGAGCATGAAGCACATACGGTTGCTGCATCACGGAGGACACGTTACTTTGTAGGTACCGCGCCAGCCCGGCAGCGGCGGGGATGGCCGCGGTGCACGCCGGCAATACAAGATGATGCAGAATATCGGGTACCGATCCGGCTTGCCCTGATGTGAACATCTGGGATGATGGAAAAACGCCGAGTCCGTATGAAAAAACAACGAGCAACATAATGCCGACCCAAAACGATGGCAGCGCATATGCAACCAGCAGCGCGTTTGTGAGAACCATCCCTACCCGTTCCCGCTTTGAAAAGAACGTCGCGGCCGCAAGCGATATGCCCAACACTACTTCAAGAAACAACGCAGCACCGGCAAGAAGAATAGTGTTCGGAAACACTTCCCCGATTATTTCAGCAACCGGCGCGTGCCGTGTCAATGACATTCCCAGATCGCCGGTAATAACCGAGCCGAGCCAAAGCCCGTATTGTTCGAGCAGAGGCCGGTCCAGCCCGAATTGCCTTTGCAATTGATCCCTGACGGATTCCGGAATAGATGGGGAGAGAAGCGCATCCGTCACACTGCCGGGCAGCAACCGGGAAAGGAAGAACACGATTGTCACCAGGCCGAGAATGAGGGGAACTGCTTCGAGAATACGTCTGAGAACGTAGTAGAAAAGTGACGCCAAGGTTATTCCGCTAGCGACTATCGGGTTTGTGGGGTCTCAACGCGCCACTCCCATGCATTGTGAGTCGTTCCGAGAATGCCAATGTGTGTTCCTTGCACCCGGGTGCGCACACCGGTGATGTTGTTGATCCAGAACAGGAAGGTGTACGGCTGCTCATCGTACACGATCGCTTGAAACTCTTTCCATAAATGAGCCCCCTCCGTTTCGTCGGACAGCGACCGTACGTCCGCAAGGATGGCATCAACGCGCGGATGTCGGAAACCTGCAAGATTGAACGGATATTTCCTCAGGTCGGAACCCCACAGATCATCCAATTGCATCTGCAGTGGAACGCTGAATCCGGCAAACCACGCGTCATACGATCGCTGCATCAGATTACTCCAGAACGTGCCGCGTTCCACCTGTTCAATCTTCATTTCAATCTTCACCTCCTTCAACTGTTGTTGAATGACTGTAGCCATCAGGTTGCGAAGTTGGTTGCCCGAAGCCAGCTTCAACGTGAACATAAACTTCACTCCGCGTTTGTCGAGAATCCCGTCACCATCGGAATCTCTCCATCCCTCCTTCTCCAGAATATTCGCTGCCTCTGCCTTATCGAACGGCAGCGGCTGTAGTGTATCGTTGTATGCCCATCGGAACAGCGGCGACACGCCGCCGATAGCTTCCTGTCCGTGCTCGCCAAGATATGCTCGCACAATTTCACGCCGGTTGATCGCCATTGTGAGCGCCCTCCGAACCCGGGATGAGCCGAACAACGGATGCGGCCTGATTTCACGCCCCGCCGCTTTTGTGTATGTTTCGGGATCGATGTTATTCCATCCGATAAAATCATAATCCCGACCGACAGTAGAGATGATTTTGATGGATGGATATTGCGAGGGCAACTCGGCTTCTTCAAGACGCAAGCCCGATACGATATCAACCTCACCGGATTTCAACTGCTCAACTCGTGTCCTGTAGTCAGGCAAGATCTTGAACACCAGTTGAGCCAACTTCGGTGTGAATGGTTCAATGGGGAATGTGGTTGGCTCAAGAACGACTTCTTGCAACGGATTCCATCGGGCTATTGCAAACGGGCCGGCTGTTGTTGGAGTCTTGTTGTGCGCACTTGTACGGATTTCTTTCCTCGGAATGCCGCTGAAGATATGTGAGGGAACGATCGGGAGTCCTACATCAAACAACTGTCCCGGACGCGCTTGTTCGAAATGAAACACGATCGTGGAATCAGTCAGCACACTCATGCTCTTGGCAACTTCGAGCTTGCCGTTCGTTCGCCGGAAGTTCTGCACGGCACTTTGGCGTACGCTCGCAACAATCGTGTCACCGTACAATTCAAAGGAGAACTGTACGTCGCGGGCTGTCACCGCAACGCTGTCCGACCATCGAAAATCAGTTCGAAGGTGAAATGTCACATCGCGCTGATTGCTACTGAACTCCCATGACTTGGCAAGATACGGTGTGAATTCCAGTGACCCTTGTGAAGCGTTGAATTCGGGGTGGATAAGGCGGGGGAAGAGAAGATCGTTGATTTCGCCGGCAACTATCTCCCGGGCGAAAAGCGGATTGAATGTGTCGATGTCGCCTTCGATAGCGACGGTGACTGCGGTACGCTCACGATCTTGCGTACCGCATCCCCCGACAGTAATAGAAACCGCAACTATCGACAAAAACGACGATAGCTGCAATACAACAATGTTCTTACACATCCCCTGAACGCAAAAAATTACAGCTAAATATAGTTATAGTGCCACGGTTTGTCAACCATCTCTGCTCATTACCTGCTCAAAACGTGATGCCCGCCTCACCGCGATGACCCTTAGTTCTTGAGAAGCTTGAACGAAACGAACCACTCATCGGAATGCCTGCCATTAATCCATGCCCGCGCCGCACCGGCAGAGAGTGTAGATTCCAGATTGAACCAATGCCTGAAAACACCATTCATCTGAAACCCCGCATTGACACCAAACCACCTGCTGCCATTTGCGAGAAGTGTTTGTGAAAACAGTGACGCGTCAATGTGGCTCAACAGGTGTTGCCCGAGAGAAACATCCCCGAATCGCAACGGCGGAAAGTTGTTCTCGACCATCAACTTTGCAAATCTATCAACGCCGATGCTGTAGATTGGAGCGCCGGGGAAACGGAAGATTGTGCGGAATTGCTTTGCGTCAACATTCTCAACTGCCCGATTTCCAAAACCGCCAAAATAGAATCGTGATTGAACAAGGTTCTTGTTTGTTGCATGATACCCTGCGGCCATCTTCAGATGCAGTACATTGTGCGGAGCGAGGTACGTCGTAAAGTGATCCCACTCTGTGTAGAGTTGCACTCCGAGTTCGGGCTTTCGCGGATTGGCTCCAAAGATCATCGCCGTTATCCCGATTTCATTGCCGAATTCGTGGTCGCTGCTGCCGATGGATCTCCGGAGGTATTGCGAGGTAAGCGTTGTGTGTCCGACAACAAAATCCGGCTGCGATACCGGCACAAGATTGTCATTGATGAATTCGACTCCGCTGTAGAGTGTGAGTTCCGATCGTTGCTTCAACTTGTATGGATTGTCGTACACCCAATAGTGCGTATTGCCCAATCGGAATTGGTTGCCGTACAATCCCCGTTTCCTCTTGTTAAAGAGATCGTAGAAATCGGGACTATTGTACTCCCAACCGATCTCGAATGATTTCAGATACTCGTATTTCATGCGTAGGTGAAACTGCGCTGGCTGACTTCTCTCACGAAACGGGCTTACCCCTGTTTCGACGACCAAATCATGATTCAGAATCGGGTCGGAAATATGGGTAAATACGCCGAGTACTTTTTTAGATTGAAATCCGGTAAGAACCGGAACGAAAGACACGACCTTCAATCGATCAAAGCCGTTGTATTCGTTGGCCGGCAGACTCTGTTCAGTTGTGTGAGGCCTTTCCTGCTGTGCAACGGCAAAGTCTGCAACATGCGGATACATATCCTGAATCTGCTGTCCCAGATATTTGATGGCGGGAAGACGTTGTGCCGGGGTATTCGGAATGATTACCGGATAGAAACCGTCTGTTGAAAACTCAAATGCAAACACTGAATCTTTGCTCAAATATAGCGGCTTGAACAAGCCAATGCGTGTGTGGCTGATTGCTTCAATTGTTCCGCTGTCCATGCTTCTTCTGTAGATATTGGACACACCATTGGTGAACGCATTCCAATAGAGCCATTTGTTATCGGGACTCCAACTTGGATTCTCAGGTGAGCCTTCGTCCGTGATAACGGAATATGATGCAGGCTGGCCCTTGCGAATCTTGTCACAATCAGTGAGGACAATTGATTGACTGCCGTTTGCGCGATGAAGTACCGCTGCTAACCGGCTGCCGTCGGTACTCACCGCAATACCGTGTATTTCGTCTCCAATATCAAAATGTGTGTGTTCTACCAACGAATCATACGGCGGAGTAAAACTCACCAGCGATGCAATGCCGCCGCCATGGCGGATTCCCCAAAGTTCACCTGTAACAGGAGATACCGTCAGGTGTCCGACACGACAATCCTCGAACAGCATTCTCCGCTTTCCTGTTGCCACATCCAACATCCAAAGGTCACGATAGAATTGATTATTGTTGGTTGTGAAGAACAGCGAATTCGTTTCGTCATTGAGAGCAGTTGACGTCACTTGATGCGTACTGGGCGTGGGCAAGGTTTCGGTTTCGATCAATGTGCATGTTCCACGATCAAAGCGTTGAATTCCCGCGAGGTGATGGGGACGGTGCTCCGCCCAGTACAAAAATCTGCCTGACCTGTCAACATGAGGGTGCGAAACACCACCGGACCGTGTGTCAGACAATCGCGTGATCGGTGTTAGTTGGGCCCCTTCCAGTATCGCAAGATTGGAGCGCTGAAACTGCTGTTCCGACTGCTCGAATTCTCTCCATGCCGTCCTGAATTCAGTTCCGTACGCCTGCTTGAATCGTTGGGAGAAGTTCCTATAGAAGCCAGTCTTTGGGGGAGTAAACCACTCAAAGAGTTTTGAAGTCCCGTATTGTTTGACGAGATGCGAAACAAACCTTCCACCATATGTGTAGTGATTTGTTTCCGTCAAGAATGATCGATGCGGGGTCTTTGATTCGAGATAAATATCCGAGGGAAACTCCTTCCCCTCTGCAACGAGGGATCGGAAGTACATCTCATCAAAACTTCCCATTGTTCTTCCGAATCCACCACTCATCCACGTTTCCAGAAACACGGCAATACCCTCCTGATGCCACCGTGGCGTGTATCGTCCGTAATTGGTGAGCAGGCTATAGAGTACAGTAAGAGGCTGGCTTTGAACAGGAGCCACCTTTGAAAAAATGGAACGAGTGAACCTCTCTATGTTGGAAGCCAAATCGTTCACAACCACATGAACAAGTTCGTGATTCAGCAGCCACTGGAAACGCTCACTGTACGGAATATTCTCGTAACCGGGCTCGAGAGGCGAAAGATCAAGCCAAATGTAGTTCACAGGCACTGAAGATGCGGCAGCACCGCCATAGTCGTTTACGTCATGCGTATTGATGATTATTTTGCCCGACGGCGTATACGAAAAGATGATACTGATGCGCTGCAAAGCTGCTTCTGCAGAGTTCAGAAGATGTTGAACCAGATGCGCATGCCCCGCCCGATAGATAACCCGGAAGTGTTGACTTTCGCTTTCGTACCACTGCACTTGCGCAGTCAGTCGATTCATGGCGCAAACGGCAATACTCAAGATAACAACAGTGGCCGACAACCGGACAAGTGACAACTCTACCTCGGGTTTTTGGTTCAGAATGAAAATAAAAAAAAGCCTTCAACAATGAAATTGAAGGCTTTGGGCTTACTCCCCTGAAAGGAAGACAAATGACTAAGGTCCAAAGAATGAAGAGTACTAACGTCCGAAGATGTACGCACTACCGAGTGCTTCCACCTGTGACGCTGAACGTCCGAAGATGTACGCACTACCGAGTGCTTCCACCTGCGATGCCGAACGTCCGAAGATGTATGCACTACCGAGTGCTTCCACCTGTGACGCTGAACGTCCGAAGATGTACGCACTACCGAGTGCTTCCACCTGTGACGCCGAACGTCCGAAGATGTATGCACTACCGAGTGCTTCCACCTGTGACGCCGAACGTCCGAAGATGTATGCACTACCGAGTGCTTCCACCTGTGACGCTGAACGTCCGAAGATGTATGCACTACCGAGTGCTTCCACCTGTGACGCTGAACGTCCGAAGATGTATGCACTACCGAGTGCTTCCACCTGCGATGCCGAACGTCCGAAGATGTATGCGCTACCGAGTGCTTCCACCTGTGACGCTGAACGTCCGAAGATGTATGCGCTACCGAGTGCTTCCACCTGTGACGCCGAACGTCCGAAGATGTACGCACTACCGAGTGCTTCGATTTGTGAATTGGAACTCAGCAGAAGCTGATTGAATTGTGTTACTGCTACGTCGCTTGCAGGCTGTGACATAACCTGGGCAACGGGTGTGACGAGTTGAGCCACTCGAACGCGTGTAGCTTGTTCCACGTTCTCATGGCTGATGGCGCTCCCTGCGAAAACCAAAACCGCAAGGATAGCCATGATGAATTTGGTTTTCCTCATGGGGGACTTCCTTCACTAGTGATACTTCAGTGAATTATGTTATGTAAAGCGGCACCTTAGGAATCCGCTTCCTTTCGCAGAAAAACATAGGATATTCACCAATCACTATCAATAATTTCGCGCCGAAGTTACGTATTTTTTTACGATTTCTAATAATTATCTACGTTGTATAACGTAGATAATTCGGATTCAGGCCAGTTTTTGGTCGAATTTCTCCATGTGCTCTGGAACGTGGGATTGGGAGTGGAATTCCTTAAATTCATACTCATGGAAGCACTTCTATCCGTTGACCATCTCACTGTAACCACACCAGAGAAGGGTGAAGTCCGAACAGTCGTAGACGATGTTAGTTTCTCGCTGCGTAACGGACAGGTACTTGCTATAGTCGGAGAAAGTGGAAGTGGAAAGACTTCAATCTGCAGGGCACTGACACGACTCAATCCATCCTCATACACAACGACTGGAATTGTCAGGTTTGATTCGAAAGACCTGCTGACATGCAATGATGAGATGCTGCAAGATATCCGCCGCCACCGCATACGATATATCTTTCAGGAACCACATCAGGCACTGAATCCTGCTCTCACTATTCGCAGTCAACTATTGCTTTCATCCGGCAGGAAATCACCTGCAACCGGTGATTTGCACAACCTGTTGGCCGCAGTAGGACTCCGACACACACAGGAAGTACTCAACTCGTACCCGCACAAACTTAGCATTGGAATGGCCCAGCGAGTGATGATTGCCATGGCAGTTCTGCCGCAACCTTCCTTGCTCGTTGCCGACGAACCGACAAGCGCTCTCGATGCTTCACAACGTTACAAGCTTCTTGATCTTCTCAAGTCGATTCACACTCAACACGGCATGGCAATGATTATTGTCACGCATGACCTTGAGCTGGCAAGACTGTATGCCGACGACATCGCTGTTCTAAGAAACGGACAGATCATCGAATACAAAACAACAGCCAGTTTCTTTCGTTCTCCCAAAGCGAACTACTCCAAGTTGTTGATCGACGCCATGTCCATGACCGACAGAGGCAGGCCACGCATGGTCAAAGGAAAGGGTGACGATGCCACTGCTTGAAGTAACGAACCTCTCAACTTCAGTCCGAATCAGTTCATTTGCAGGATTCAGAATCGTCCGGAGACTTGTACTTGATAGAATCTCATTCTCCATTGAGGGAGACGAAAGTTTCGGTGTATTAGGTGAAAGCGGAACAGGCAAATCGACACTTGCCCGATGCATAGCAGGATTGCAGCAACCTGATAGCGGCAAGATTCTATATAAGGGCGTCAGTCTGTTTCCGCAGAAAGCACATCGAAGCCAATTCCCTCTTGAATTGCAGATGGTGTTCCAGGCAGGTGGAGCTTCGCTTGACCCGACGATGAGCATTGAGGAGTGTCTGTTGGAGGGAATTGCGGCTCAAGAACTTTCAAGCAGCAAGCAAGATGCCGTGACACCGGACTCGCTCCTCGATTCTGTCGGCTTGCGACCTGAGTTGCTTTCACGATATCCGTTTGAACTGAGCGGAGGCGAGCGTCAGCGCGTTGCTCTCGCTCGTGCGCTTGCGGCAAAGCCACGGCTGTTACTGTTAGACGAGCCGACCTCAGCACTCGATCTGCTGACACAAGCTGAGATCATCTCACTTTTGCAATCCATCCGGCAGAAAGAGCAGCTTTCCTTTCTTCTGATAACCCACGATGTAAAACTGGCATTGTTCCTCTGTGACAGGATCGCCGTTCTTCACCAAGGAAGGATTGTCGATGAGGGTACGGTGAATGAACTTCTCTCGTTGCACAATCATCCGTACACGGCGCAACTGTTTGCTGATGCACGACTCAGTTCTTGATCGACTCCTTTGCTGCAAGCAACATCCCGCTCCCGCGTTCGCCGATTTGTTGACGCCACATGGCATAATACAAGCCCTTCAGATCGAGAAGTGTTGGATGATCTCCTGCTTCAATAATGTGGCCCCGTTCGAGGACGTAGATTCTGTCCGCGTGCATTACAGTGGAAAGCCGGTGAGCAATCAGAATCGTAATAAGATCTTTACGCATCGATACGTCACGGATAGTTTCGCTGATTTCCTCCTCTGTCAAAGAATCCAGTGATGATGTCGCTTCATCGAACACCAGAAGGTTCGGGCGTCGCAAGAGGGCCCGCGCAATGGAAAGCCGTTGCTTCTCGCCTCCCGATACTTTCACGCCACCTTCACCAATAAGCGTGTGTAACCCTTTGTCCGCCCGAACAAGCAACGATTGACATGCGGCCATTTCCAGCACTACCAGACATTCCTTGTCTGTTGCGCCAGGGTTGACAAAAAGGAGATTCTCCTTGATGGTTCCGGAGAACAACTGTGTATCTTGTGTGACGAATCCGATCCGTTCGCGCATATGTTCAAGATCAACATCCTCCCGCGACGAGCTGTTGTAGAGAATCCTTCCCGACTGCGGCGCGTACAGCCCGATCAGCAGCTTCACGAGCGTCGATTTGCCTGACCCGGACGGGCCGACAAAAGCAACGGTCTCGCCCATTTCCACAGAGAACGAAATATGATTAAGCGCGTGAAGAGAAGCTGACTGATGTTTGAAACTCACTTGATCAAAAGCAAGTGTTTTGAGATCCGAAACGCGTATGGGATTCGCCGGTTTCACCTCTTTGGGAGCATTCAGGATATCCTCGAAATTCTTCAGTGATACCTCGGTTTCACGATAAATGTTGATGACATTGCCGAGTTCCTGCAACGGCCCGAAAATGAAAAACGAGTATATCCACAACGAAAAAAACTGCCCGAACGTGATCTGCTGGTCGAAAATCATGAAGAGCATGAGGCCGAGTATCGTCGTTCTCAAGAAATTCACAGATGTGCCCTGAATGAAGCTGAGGCTGCGCAGATACCGGACTTTCTTGAGTTCAAGCTTGAGAATCTTGTCCGTAGTGCTGTTCAGCCGCGAGATCTCCTGTTGTGCAAGTCCTAAACTCTTCACCAATTCGATATTCCTGAGGGACTCGGTGGTCGAGCCTGCGAGGGCCGTCGTTTCGGCAACAATGACTTTCTGCAGAGTCTTGATTTTCTTGCTCAGTGCCGAGCTCAGCCATGCAAGCAACGGTACCGTTGAAAAATACACGGTTGCAATCAACCAATGCACGCTGAAGGCATAAATCATAACAAAGATAACACCGACCAGTGACATGAACACAATGTTGATAAAGGCATTAATCATCCTCTCAACATCGGATCGTACTTTTTGCAACTTGCCTAATGTTTCTCCGCTTCGCTGATCTTCAAACACTTGATACGGAAGCTCAAGCGAATGACGCAAGCCGTCGGAATAAATCTGAGCCCCTAAACGCTGCGTAATGACATTTGTGACATAGTCCTGAAAATTCTTTGCTACACGGGAAACAAACGCTACACCCATCGCTGCAAGAAGTAACAGTCCGACACCTTTGAGGAAGTCGCTGCGCGTATACTCCTGAAATCGGGTGACGTACTCGTCGATGATATGCCGGAAAATAAGAGGATCGAGCAGCGAGAAGGTTTGATTGATGGTGGCAAGCAGTAGTGCCAGAAGAGACAGTTTCCAATACTGTCTCAAGTACGAAAGGAGAAGTTTCATAGAACGTCGGGGAAATTTCTGATGAATCAAGATAGAGAATTGCTGCATCAAAATCTTGCCGGTGCTGGCGAGTGGTTGCGCCTTGAGCAACTACTTCTACCTATCCCCTAAAACACAAAAGCGTCAACTCACGCTGACGCTTAGTGTGTGGACAGGGAGGGAATTGAACCCCCGACACATGGATTTTCAGTCCATTGCTCTACCAACTGAGCTACCTGTCCAAGTTGCAGTCTAAATATATGGGTTTGGAGAGAAATTTCCAAAGTTATGCCCTTTCGCAAAATCTCAACATCGCAACGAGGGCCACGCTCCAGCATCCAACTGATCAAATCAGGAGAGCTCTTGCATAACAGCGGCAATCTGTTTGCACACCCACTTCACTTCCGATTTCTTGATTACAAGCGGCGGGGCAAATCGAATGACATTCTCATGTGTTTCTTTGCAAAGGACGCCGCGTTTCATCAATGCTTCACAATACGGCCGGGCTTTCGTGTCAAGCACAAGCCCGATCCACAATCCGCGTCCGCGTACCGTGACAATGTGTGGATTCTTTATTGCACGAAGTTGTGCCATGAAGTACTGTCCAAGAGTTTTGGATCGTGCAATGAGCTTTTCCTTTACCAGAACTCGTAGCGCAGCAACGGCAACGGCTGCGGCAAGCGGGTTTCCGCCGAAGGTCGAGCCGTGATCCCCGGGATGAAATACGCCGAGGATCCCTTTGCTGGCAAGCACTGCCGAAATGGGATAGAACCCGCCGCCCAATGCTTTGCCGATGATCACCATGTCGGGCCGAACATTCTCATGTTCGAACGCAAACAACTTCCCCGTCCTGCCCAATCCGGACTGAATTTCATCGACAATCAGAAGAACATTGTTTTCCTTGCAGAGCGCAGCAGCCTCCCGCAAATATCCCTCCGGCGGAAGCACAATTCCCGATTCACCCTGTATAGGTTCAACCAAAAATGCCGCCGTGTTAGGAGTAATGTTTCTTCTCAAATCATCAATGTCGCCGTATTTCACTATACGGAAACCCGGAGTAAAGGGCCCGAATCCGTCGCGATATTGCGCGTCTGTTGAAAAGCTGACGATTGTGGTCGTACGCCCGTGGAAGTTATCGGTGCAGCAAATGATCTCCGCCTGATTTTCAGGAATACCCTTCACCTTGTATCCCCACTTGCGTGCAGCTTTTACTGCCGTTTCAACCGCTTCGGCTCCGGAGTTCATCGGTAGCGACATGTCATAACGCGTCATATCATGCAATGCCTTGTACAGCATCGGGAGCTGGTCGTTACGAAATGCGCGGCTTGTCAGTGTTACTCGCTTTGCTTGTTTGACAAAGGCCGCCGCTATCTTGGGATGGCAATGCCCCTGGTTAACCGCCGAGTATGCGGCAAGACAGTCGAGATATTTCCTTCCTTCGACATCATAGACCCATACGCCTCGTGCTTTTTGAATCACGACATCGAGTGGATGATAATTGTGCGCGCCCAACTTTTCTTCGAGCGCAATCAATGCTTGTGTTTTTGAAGTCTTGCCCATTCGAGTTCTGTTGTGTTAGGTGAATAGTCTTGTGAATATGTGGAGAAAATCTGCAATCGACCTTTGCCAAGGTTCGTTAATCCGGCCTTTCGACGCTTTTCTTCCCTATGTATTGCACGTAATCTTCCCCGCCGTCAACCCGAATTACGTTCCCTGAAATAAAATGAGCATCATCGTGAGCAAGCAGCGCAATCGCCTTGGCAACATCCTCCGGCGTACAGTTGCGCATTGAAGGGTTGCGGGCTCGTGCAACCTCGAGCATCTCACTTGCTCCGGGAATCTTTTTGAGGGCAGGAGTATCGGTAACGCCTCCAAGAATCGTGTTGGCAGTAATTCCCAAAGGGCCAAGCTCAAGCGAAATTTGCCTGATGTATGATTCCAGCGCCGCCTTTGCGGCTGAAACTGCGCCGTAGTTCAATAACGACGAATGCCCGCCGGATGACGTCATTGCATAGACCCTGCCGCCGCGTTTCATCAATCCCCTTTCCATGACAGCCTGCGTCCAATACACCAGCGAGTTCGCCATTACATCCATCGTCATTTCAATCTGGGCTTGTGTGAGCGACACTCCTGACTTTGGCGAAACGAGAGGTTTGAGGCTTCCGAATGCGAGCGAGTGCATGAGCACGCGAATCGTATTTGCTGAATCGGATCCAAACTCCTCTTTCATCGTATCCAGCACCTCGGCACGCTTCTGAGGGTCAGAGGCATTCACGTTGAAGAAGCGTACATGAACTCCGTATCCCTGCAGCTCCTCGATCAAGGCTTCAACAGCAGGCATCCCCGCAGCGCGATCGAAATGGACGCCGATGATACTCATGCCGTGCCGTGCAAGTTCGCGTGCAGTTGCCGCACCGAACCCGCTGGACGCGCCGAGAATAAGCCCCCATTGGTTCTTGCTGTAGGAAAATGTTGATTTCACGGAGTTCCTTTCTTCTATTCAACTATTCTACGGTTACGCTCTTTGCGAGATTTCGCGGCTGGTCCACGTTCGTGCCTCTCGCTACCGCCATGTAATACGACAGAAGTTGCAGAGGGATGATGTTCACGATGGGGCCGAAATAGCCGTACGTACGCGGCACACGAATCACGAAATCCGCCAACTCTTCAATTTCATGATCATCTTCATTTGCTACGGCAATAATGCGTCCGCGACGGGCTTTTACTTCCTGCAGGTTGCTGATGACTTTCTCATAAATCCCGTCCTTCGGAACGACGAACACGACCGGCATATTCTCATCAATCAAGGCAATCGGACCGTGTTTCATTTCCGCTGCCGGATATCCTTCGGCATGGATGTAGGAGATTTCCTTAAGCTTCAGAGCGCCTTCCAACGCCACGGGGAAATTTGCTCCGCGACCGAGATACAGGAAGTTCTGGGCATTTCGAAATTCTTCGGCAATTTCCTTGATCTGTCCCGTCGTCTTGGCGAGAATTTTGGCCACTTTTTCCGGGATTGCCGCCAGTTCTTGTGAAAGTACTTGCGCATGTTTAACCGTGATAGTTCCCTTTGCACGGGCAACCATCAGAGTGATCAGTGACAACACAGTTAGTTGCGATGTAAATGCCTTTGTCGAGGCAACGCCGATTTCCGGACCGGCATGCACGTAGACGCCACCGTGCGACTCACGGGCAATTGTGCTTCCCACGACATTGACGATGCCGAGTACAGTTGCGCCTTTCTGCTTCGCTTCCCGTCCGGCCGCAAGCGTATCCGCCGTTTCACCGCTTTGACTGATCAGAAATACGACATCGTCGTTGTTGATAATGGGGTTGCGGTAACGGAACTCCGATGCATATTCCACCTCCGTCGGAATCCGGGCAATTTCTTCAAACAAGTACTCCCCGACAAGTCCGGCGTGCCACGACGTTCCACAGGCCGTAATGACGATACGACGTGCCTTGAGTAACTTGTCCTGTACCTCGCGCAATCCTCCGAGAACCACAGTCCCCTCATCAACTTGAAGGCGTCCCCGCATTGCATTGGTGATCGTCTCAGGTTGCTCGTGAATCTCCTTGAGCATGAAATGATCGTAGCCGCCGCGTTCAATTTGCGATAATTCGAAGGTTATTTCCTCGATTTCACGTTCTGTTTCCTCGTCATCAATGGTCATCGTTCGAATGTTCGTTGCGGTGATTTCCGCCACTTCGCCATCTTTCATATAAATCACCTGCCGCGTATGGTCAACAATCGCCGCGGCATCGGAGGCGACAAAATTCTCTCCATCCCCCACACCGATAATCAGCGGACTTCCTTTTCTTGCGGCAATCATTTTGTCAGGTTCATGCGTCGAGAGAACGACAAGCCCGTAGGTTCCCTCCACTTCGGCAAGGGCATGACGAACCGCGGAGGCAAGATTCTGCGTCCGTTTGTACATTTCTTCGATGAGATGAGCCAGAACTTCGGTGTCGGTGGCGCTGCGAAACACGTGGCCTTCACGCACGAGTTTCGTTTTGATGGTTGAGTAGTTTTCGATGATGCCGTTGTGAATGATGGCAATCTCCTCTTCGGAGTCCCAATGCGGGTGGGCATTGGTGTCGTTCGGTTCACCATGCGTAGCCCACCGTGTATGCCCCATGCCGAGTTGGGCATTCAACGAGCCGTTATACTGGCTTAGATGCTGTACCAGATCGGCGACTTTTCCTGCCTTCTTGTCGATGCTGAACAACCCATCCTTCACGAGAGCGATTCCGGCCGAATCGTAGCCGCGATACTCGAGTCGTTTCAATCCTTCAAGAATAATCGGCACACAATTCCGTGGACCGACATAACCTACGATGCCACACATAGTTACGCTTCCCCTTCCAAAAAATGTGTCACAAGATACCCAAATCTCAACAGAGAATCAACGAACCGAATCAGCTTGTTTACGGCAGAACTCCTTGAAGAATAATGTTGCCTTCTCCTGTTTCGACAACAATCCTGACCGTTCCCGTCACCGAGCCTTCCGTCAACACCGTCGGTTGTTGATTGATTGTTGTGAACGTGAGGTGTCTGGATGCTGATCGTTCCATTTGTGGTTCGCGCGACAATATCCGCTAATATTTGTAAAATTTAAAGATGATTGTTCCCTTCACTGCCGTAATGGTGCACGACCCTCCCGGCGGAATGGCCACTTCGCAATCAACACCGCCATCGAGGGATGTTATGTTGCATGAAGCGTTCAACCTCTTCACAACAACACCGTACACGTTTCGCATCGTGAGATCTGCGCCGAGATCCGACACCGTTGTTGTTCCCTGCACGCCCTCGACAATGCACGGAGTCAGGAACGGAACGCCAATCGTCAGATCGGCAGATACGGTGTACCCGACAACGCCGGCCGGAGTTTGCGGGAAGTACCGGACAGTATCGGCAACGGGCTGACGTATCAATTGAATCAGATTCAAGAGTGCCAAGGCATCGCCTCGATTCTTTCCCGTTGTTTGGCGGCTCAGAGTCCAACGCACAGAATCTTCCACGCCTGCCCATTTCAACACAACCGATCCGGCCGAGTTTCTGATGTTCACGTGAAGTCCCGAGTCTAAGACAGCAACGCCCGCAATTCTGTCGTTTGCGCTGACAGGTTCAGTGACATCGTTCGGAAGGTCACTCGTACATCCCGACAAGAGTAGCGCGAAAAGAACACTAAAAACCACAACACGATAATTCATTCAATCCTCATCAAAGAAAAAAAGAGACTGTTCATCGTAGAAAAACTGAAATCTGGCAGCAAATGTCAACTGATTCGCTTAACAAAAATCCGCCCACAAAACCCACCCATTGTACGGCCTGTCATTGAAAGTTGTTGTGATGTAGATACGGCTTTTCTGGCGTTGGACAATCTGAACAAACTGCCCGAAGGATGGCTAAAGAATGCCTATTGTGCCCATCATCCGGCCAGAATTCCCTTTCTCCCGACGGTAGGAATGAAGGAAAGGCTCCGAGATAGTACAAAGCGGGCTTGTTTCGATTGCCCCGGGTGAAATGCCGCACTCCTCCAACTGCCGGGCATTCGCCGATTTCAGGTCAACAAAAATGCCGCCGTTACGATGAACCACAAATTGCCCGGCGAACTGCGACGCCACTTCACCTCCAACAGCATAACAACAAACGCTCGCCGCAGGTCCGATGAACGCAACACACTTTGAGGGTTGTGTGCCGTATTCACGCCGCATCAAGTTGATTGTTTGAGTGACAATACCTCCGGCTGTTCCGCGCCAGCCGGCGTGCATCGCCGCGACGGCGTGGTTTTGCGAATCGTAAACAAATACCGGAACGCAATCCGCCACGCTGACGCAGAGGAAGACCCGACGTGATGCCGTGACTAACGCATCGCAATCGGGATACGACCCCGGACTGTTTGCAACTTTCGCAACACTACTGTGAACCTGGCGGGGGATGGCAAGTTCGGCAGGTTGTATCCCCAATGAACCGAAAAACAACTCCCGATTCTTCCTGACATTCTCCTCGCTATCGCCTACACCAAACGAAAGGTTCATACCGAACGGCGACTGACCACCGATGGCTGTACTCATCCCGAATCGAACAGACGGAAATTTCCGGAAACACGAGGCGCTAATGACGGAGTGGTTTGCCGTCATCTGCAGTTACTTTCGGTATGCGAATAATCACAGTTGTTCCCTCGTTGACGATGCTTTCGATTGCAATACTGCCGTTCATATCTTCAATCGTTTTCTTCACAATTGCAAGGCCGAGTCCCATTCCGTCCGTCTTGGTGGAGAAGTTGGGCTGGAAGAGTTTGCCTTTGATGTCATCCGGAATGCCGCAGCCGAAATCCCGGATGCGAATTTCAATTTCTGTTCCTGCGTCGGCACTTGATACCTCAACTCTTCCCTCCCCGTCCATTGCCTGAATGCCGTTGCGGATAATGTTAATGAACGCCCTGCGCAGTTCTTCCCGATCCGCCATAATCGGAGGGAGATGTTGCTCGAGCATGATGCTGAATTCCACCTTCTGATCCTGCTCGAAAAGGTATGCCGCCTCGCGTACAATGTCATTTACGCTGCACCGTTCAAGCCGGGCGCTCGGCATGCGGGCAAAACTTGAAAACTCGGAGGCAATCCGCCCCAACGCATCCACCTGACGGATCACCATCTGACTGATTTCCTCGAATATCTCATCGAAATTCTCCACTTTGTCACGGTACGTTTGCCGCAAGTGTTGAATGGCGAGTTTCATCGGTGTAAGCGGATTCTTGATTTCATGCGCGACTTGTTTTGCCATTTCCTTCCAGGCAAGTTCGCGTTCATATTGGACGAGATTCTCCCTGTTTCGCTTGAGATCTTTTGTCATGGTTTCAAATGAGCGAACCAGATCCTCGATCTCGCCAACGGCTTTGATGCCG
The DNA here is from genome assembly GCA_019637975.1 of Bacteroidota bacterium. NCBI lineage: Bacteria > Pseudomonadati > Bacteroidota > Bacteroidota bacterium. The sequence continues at coordinate 48,258 of JAHBUR010000024.1, forward strand.
ACTTTGACGTCAAGGTCACCTTGCGATACGCGCTTCGTTGCCTCCGTGAGCTTCTGAATCGGTGCGGCGATTCGATTCGCAAAGGCGATGGCCAACAGCGCCATGCCGATGAAGATAATTGCCGAAACACCGAACAGGAACGCGTTTGTCCGTGCAACATCCTCGTCAATCTGATCCTGCCTGTAGAGGGTGGGAACGGCAATGACGCCGATGATACTCTCCGCCGTATCGATGATGGGCTTGTAGCCGACCGCGTATCTGTACAATCCGATATTCTCCATCTCGAAATGAAAGCGCTTCCCCACCACAAAAACTTCCGCGTAGGCTGTGCCGCTGAGCCGCCGGTCGAGAATGCCCGACTCGTAGAGTTCGGGCCGGCTGCTCACGAACAGTGTGTTGCCGATATAAATGTTGAAATCGGATTTCATCCCCGATACTAAATGCTCGGTTGAAACTTCACTGGCGAGCTGCCCGATGAGACTGTCCCGCGTTGCTACAGGGGTGAGTTTATCTTCAATCATTTGAGTTTCCTGACTCAGCCGTTGTGCGAGATACTCCTCCACACGTTCGCGTGCAAAGCTCCGTGTGTAATTCGAGATGATAATCACGGGGAGAGCCGACACAATTAACAACGCAACCAGCAATCTGTCGCGAAACGTGAAGCGATAGGGCTTTCTTCTTGCCCACTGCACAACCAGGAATGCTGCAAATCCCCCTATTAGTACAAGCCCGAAATAGACCAGCGTGCGCACAACACCGAAGACGTGCCAGAAGAAACCCAGCGACTCCATACGCAACGCCACAATACGATCGCCGGAGGGAAGTCGTCTCGCAAAATACGTCTCGTAGTCTCGGCCGGCAATCGTCTCATGAACCCACATTGATGTAACAGTCGAATCCTTGAAGCGTTCGCGGGCTTCCGGGGGAATGCGATAGCCCACCGGCAACGTCAAATTGCCGGAAGAGAGTGCCCGTTCGCCCTTGAATTCGGTTACTGAAATCGTGCGGTAGAATGATTCGATTTTCTCGTGAGAAGCAGTCTGAAACACACGCGGAGTTTCACCACGGAACAATGATTGTTGCGCAGCCGAGATCACCACAACGCCATAGCCGAGCAACTCGTCGGCCGCACGGATTGGCAGGGACCCTGCATACACCTTTATCGCCTCCATCCCTGATCCGGCTTCACGCACATCAATCTGTGTCGTGTGATTCTTTAGCACGGCAAGGCTTGCCTCCTGAGCGGCTGCGGATTGCTCACCGATGGCAAACCGGCTGATCTCCTGGCCATCGGGGGTGTAGATAGTAAACGAGCAATTGAAGCCCTGCTGCGCAGCGTTACTTCCGGCCCAGCTTGTAAAAGCGAGCCGCTCCAGTTCCTCCTTGTCGCCGTGCAGCAGAACGTCAAACGCCTCATCTGTAACAAAACTCTGCAATGCTTCGTTGATGTTGAACGTGAACCACGCGTCCGTCGGGCGAAGAACGTCGCGGGCAAAGAGCTCAACGCGTTCCCGGTCTCTTTCCTGTATCACTTGACTGAGAAGAGGATAGAAAAAGACCGCAGACAACGCGAGGACACTCACGGCATTCCCCAGCAGAATCGGCTTCCGCCTGTATCGCCTGTTCCGGTGAACGAAGAATGCAAAGATGAGTATTCCGGAACCGAAGAACAGCCGAAACGACGTTGACATGAGGGGCGTCTCCTGCACAACACCGAATACGACCGAAGCAAGAACATACAAACCCGCCATGAAGATCCAGGGCTTGATGTCGCGACCTGTTCTGTCGCTTTCGAACAATGAGACAATAAATCTCGTGAGCGCGACAGCAACGACAATCAGCGATGCACTAATGACGAAGAGATTGAACACCATCAGCGCCAACTCAAGTGGTGGAACGATCACTGTCGGATCGTTGAAGCGGAAATTGGAATCAATCACGGCGCTTCGTATCGTGGCGGCGTATCCCCTCAAGAGCAGGTAGATGAGTGCCGCAACTGCAACTGCTGCCACAATGCGCATGGGCAGCCACATTCTCCTCTCCGGCGAACCGGTCGGTTCGTCCCGGACAAACCGGAATACACCTGCAACGTTGGTAAAGAGCGCAAGCGACGTCAGTGTCATCTCACCCACTGACTTCGCCAGCCCGTTGCCGAATTTGGATGCAAAATGACCCGGATCGAAAATACTCCATTGGACAAGTATCTGAGGAACTTCAAGCCAAAGCAGGAGATAGCGGACAATCCAAATGATGGCTGTGATTCCGACTATTCGGAGAAACAGCGATGTGAGGTTGGATAGAATCCGTGCTGCGTAGAGCGCTAAAACAAACATGCCCAACACCAACAATCCAACTTTCACTTTGTGAAAGCGTGCTGCAACCAATTCCAGGTATGCGGAACGAGAGAATTTCACGATGCTTGCAACGCCGAGCTTTCTGCCGTCGATGCCTGAAAGAACCGTCGAAGCGTAGCGGCCGTCTTTGGGTAGTTCCGCATGTTCAGAGTAGTTGATATCAACATTCACTCCGAAATCCTCGCTCAGTTTTTTTGCCAAACCTGCTGGAGTAATGAATTTGTTGCTGAGGGGATAGTTGACTTCAATGGTCTGCCGGATGAGAACGGCCCCCACGACCTCACCCTCAACACGCACCGGAGTGATGACAAAAAGTTGCGAGAATATCGGCCCGCGGGTGACATACGATGTGAGTACCCCTTGGAGAGCGACAGCAATTTCACGCTGATTGACGATACCGCTTCTTCCGTGCCACGCAACCAGAACCCCCTCCTTGTCATATACTTCAGCGCCCACATCCTGATTGCGGGATATTCGTGCACTCTGGGAGAAGAGGGCATCGGCATCATTCGTTTTTCCGGTCAAATACTGAGTTACATCTTCGTGACGCGCAAGCTCAGCGGCAATGCGGCGGGCCTTGCGTTGAACGCCGCTGAATTCGGTCCGTATCGCAGCGAGTTGCTCGTTGCTTTTCGATTCGGTGATGCTGTCCCAATTGCGCGTGTAGTATGAGATTGTTGTGTACTCAGCAACCTGCAGAATGGCCAATATCCCGATAATAAAAAAGACGATGCCGAAGGATCGTCTTTGCACGGATAAGGATTCGATGTAAGACCGCAGTCTTGCGACCATCTATTTCAGTAGATGTTGATTTCGGAAATCACCCACTTGTCTGCCGACTTCATCAGCGCCACGTATACTTGGGCAATTTCGCGAGCGCCCTTGTGACTGAACACGGCAGTTCCTGTTGCGTAGGGCATTGCTTCTGTTTCGCCGACAGCAGAGAATTCGAAGCTAATGACTTTGCGGGATTTGAGAAAGTTCTCAAGAATGTAATACGCATGATTCGAGCTGAAGTAGCCGTTTTCCTCTCCTTTCAATGTTACCTGCACTTTGAGTCCTAAGTACGGCGAAAAGACGGAGACCTTTGAGATTTCGAACCCGTGCTGTATTTCCTCAAAGACAACGCGGAAATCCCTCGAACCTGTCGGAATTTCCTGCGCTTTTCCTACCGGTACGAAACAGATGGCAAGGAACACTGCAAGAGGTAGAACAAATCTCATAACACTCTCATCAACGATAGTTCAAAGTAAAAGGAATCCATCCAAAAGTCAATTCACTTTCCGAACTTGGCAATCAGGGTGTTGCGCCGTGTTTCGCCATTTCGGTACGAAAGGTCGGAGGGGATTCTCGCTCCACCTGCAACTTTTTGCCAGTCGAATGACACTCTGCTCTCCGAAATAGCAATCACGCGAAACGAATAGTATTGGTTGTCCCAAGTCCACACTACATAGACATTCTCAGGCTCGGCAGATACGCGGCGTGCTGAAGACCAAGCTGTCGGGGAAATAGCATGACGTTCCGGAAAATCATCCCTCTGCCCCAAGTCTTGAATATCTGAATCGTCTCTGACGATAAATTCCGACCCTTCATCACTGATCGAGAAATATACATCAGCTCCTTCATCGGCGAAGCTCACGACATCTTCCGAAGAAAAATCAAAGCCCGACTTGTTCGGGAAACTCTCCTTGTCGTGAAGAATGACTTCATTCGCTTCGGGCTCCTGTCGGGTGTCCGCCCGATTAATAACAACAACGGGCGCGGGTTGCACAGGAAGGATGCAAACCGTCCCTCCTATCAACACCGGTGGCGGAGGTACAATCGGATGCGGATGCACGGGCGGCCGAGGTGTTTCAGGGGGCGGCGGCGGAGTTGCCGGTTGTTCGGCCGGACGTGTTTCCGCCGGACGTCCGCCCGGATTTCGGGAACCGGTCTCGGTTGTTGCCGGATCCCGCGTGTTCCCGATTTTCCTCTGGCCATATCCATCTATGGCAACGAATAATGTTGCCACTGCAATTGTCAACACGATTGTCTTCATGGTATTTCTCTCTATGTATGTGAGACAAAGAACGCGCAAAAACAAACAATGGAGAACGGCACCACTCATCCGGCCACCATCAAGTCCGTACGAGCGGCACCTGCTTCTCCACTGTATTCAACGTGCCCCGCCTCTGCTCGTTCACTTCACACACCACTTCACCCTAACCAACCACTCAGCCACAACAACACCATCAGCACCGGGGCAACGTTGAGATGTCCATTATCGCTGATGATCAGAATGTACGGTCGTCCTCTCTCCTCCTGCACCTTTTCCCGCCTTCAGCATCGGGTTTGATTGCTGCAACTGATACGCCCAATCGAAGGTTACCCTGCTTGGCGAAATATTCGACACTCTGAACTTCGCATAATGATCATCCCACGTCCAGACAACATACGTATGGCCGGGAATAAGTTGCACGTCCCGCGTCGGCGACCATCCTGAATTCGGCGCTTCCCGAATATCAAGAATTGAGTTCGTCGGACCCATATCCTGAATGTCCGTATCGCTGCGGACGTTCATGTAGTACGTGCCCTGATAATTTTCAAAGTACATGTCTGCATACAAATCGTTGTACGGCACAACTGCATAGCGCGAGAAATCGTAGCCCGACGTTGCCGTAACCCGCCTGTAATCGTCCAGCACAACTCCATATCCTTCGGGACGGGGAACATCGTAGATAACATCCCGGCTCAACTCGCTTTCGTTGCCGTCGTAGTCGTACGCCGTTACCGCATAGTAATATGTTGCACCGTTTCGTGCGTCGGTATCTTTGAAGTACGGCGTTCGGACCGAACCGATCAGATCGTAGCGGCCGTTGTACGACCCGCTCACGAATACGTTGTAGCCGGCAACATCGCCTTCCCGGTTCTTCTTCCAGAACAATTCAATGAAGTTGTCGCCGGTTTCCGTCCACAATCCGGTCGGAGGTGAGGGAGGTGAATAATCGGCAATATCGTTGACGAGCTGCTGACAGCCGCTGGCAAACAATATCAAGATTACAACCCACATCGCTTTCAGACTTTTCACAGTTTGCTCCTTGTTGTTGACCGGAATCTTACAAACAGCTAACTGTGTTAACGCAAAGCGTGTGCCACCACGAAAACAAGGCGGTTTGAGGGATGAAGAAAGGATTGGAACGCCAAAGTGTAGCTTCAGGTATGCAGTCGTCTAAAATGGAGGACGCAGAATTTCTGCCACAGTAGGAATATTGAGGGAATTGCGAACTCTCAATTCCAGTATACCCGGCCGTTATTGAAAACCCCGACTGCCTTTCCGCGCAAAACATATCCACTGAAGGGAGAGTTCTTCGACTTCGATTTGAATTTCTGCACATCAACCTTCCACTCGAACGAAGGGTCAAGTAGAGTGAGGTTGGCGGATTCCCCTTCTTGAATTTTGATTTGGGGGAGATGGAGAATGCGCCGGGGATTTGTCGAGAATTTTTCCACGAGTTGGTAGAGCGACAGGATATTCTTCTCGAACAGCTCTGTGATTGCCAATCCGATTGCCGTCTCTAATCCCACGATGCCGAACGGCGCCTGCTGGAATTCCACCTGCTTCTCATCAAATGAATGCGGGGCATGATCCGTTGCAATCACGTCTATCGTTCCATCCTTCAGTCCTTCTTTCATCGCTTCAACATCATCTTGTGAGCGGAGGGGCGGATTCATCTTCGTGTTTGTGTCGTACGTCCGGACTGCGTCATCCGTCAACGTGAAATGATGGGGCGTGACTTCGCATGTAACGTGCAGCCCCTTCCTCTTCGCCTCTCTCACCAACTCTACACAACCGGCGGTGCTCATATGCGCAACATGATATTGCGAGTTGGTGTAACGGGCAAGCTGAATATCCCGCGCCACCATCAAATCCTCGGCAATCGAAGGCATTCCGGGCAAACCGAGTGTTGTCGAGTTGAAGCCTTCATTCATCACGCCTCCTTTCGTCAGCGGCAAATCCTGTGCATGCTGTATGACGGGTTTTTTGAACATGCTTGCATATTCGAGAGCCCGGCGCATGATCTCAGCATCATGAACGGGGTCGCCATCATCGGTAAACGCGACGGCTCCCGCCGAGGCAAGCTCGGCAAGCGGGGCGAGATGTTCCCCTTTTCTTCCGAGAGTAACGGCAGCAATCGGATACACATCAACCAATCCGTTCAGCGCAACTTTTGCTCTTTCGTGTATGAACTTGATCACCGATTCGTCGTCGATGGCAGGTTTTGTGTTCGGCATGCACGCTACTGCTGTAAACCCGCCCGCCGCCGCAGACGTACATCCGGTGAGAATGGTTTCTTTATGTTCAAACCCGGGCTCCCGCAAATGAACATGCATGTCAAAGAAACCCGGAGCGATGATTTTCCCTTTCAGGTCAACCGACTGAATCGAACCGGAGGCTGAGATGTTCTGCGCAAGTTTTTCAATCCTTCCATCAACAATATGAATATCGCAGGTCTCATCCCGCCCTGAAGCGGGATCTATCAAACGTCCGTTTTTTAGCAGGATGTTCATCATGGAATCTTTCGTAGTCAGAGTTATGTTTTTAGTTTCTTGTTCCCAACAGATACAGCACGGCCATCCGAACTGCAACGCCGTTCAGAACTTGCTGCAGGATAACTGAATTCTCGCTATCGGCCACATCGGCGGAAATTTCCACATCCCGGTTAATGGGGCCGGGATGCATGATCACAACGTCACGTCCAGTCTTGTCCAATCGCTGGCGCGTAATGCCGTAGTAGTTGTGATACTCTCGAATCGAAGGGAACAATCTCCCCGCATCCCGCTCCAACTGAATACGGAGAATGTTCAATGCATCCACTTTCGGAAGTACGTCATCGATATGATTATACACATCCACGCCAAGCCGCTCGACGTCACGGGGAATCAATGTTGCCGGGCCGCAGACGGAAACCTTCGCCCCCATCGTCTTCAGTCCGTAAATGTTCGAGCGGGCAACGCGGCTGTGGGTAATGTCACCGACAATGCAGACATGCAGGCCCTGGAGTCTTTCGAATTTCTCGCGGAGAGTGTACATATCGAGCAGAGCCTGCGTCGGGTGTTCGTGCCCGCCGTCTCCCGCGTTGATCACAGCCGATTCAATGACGGTTGAGAGATAGTGCGGTGCCCCGGAAGCAGCGTGCCGCATCACTACCATATCTATTTTCATTGCTTCGATGTTGCGGGCCGTATCTTTCAGCGTTTCGCCTTTCGATACGCTGGAGCCTGCGGCTTGAAATCCCAACACATCGGCAGAGAGCCTCCGTTCGGCAAGCTCGAATGAGAGCCTCGTGCGTGTTGAACTCTCGAAGAACAGATTCGCTATTGTCTTGCCTTGTAACGGCGGGACTTTTTTGATCGGACGCTCGAGAACCTCGCGGAACGACACGGCCGTATCGAGAATAAGCTGAATATCCTCCTTCGGCATTCCGTCGAGTCCGAGCAGATGTTTGCTCTTTAATGGCATAGTCTGTTTGGATTTAGTTGCCACTGAGGCACAGAGCACACAGAGTTCCTCTGCGACTCTCTGCGTCTCCGCGGTGGTTTTTCATTCAGGAATTTCGGGATGCATGAGCAACACTTCATCTTCTCCATCTATTTCCTTCAGGTGGACTCTGATCGATTCTCCGGCTGATGTCGGCACATTCTTTCCGACAAAATCGGCTTTGATGGGAAGTTGGCGATGTCCGCGGTCAACCAGAACGGCAAGCTGTATGCTGCGCGGCCTGCCGATATCCGTCAAACCGTCGAGCGCTGCTCGGATGGTCCTGCCGGTGTATAGCACATCATCCACCAGCACAACATCCTTCCCGTTGATGTCGAACAAGATGTCGGTTCCCTTCATTTCCGGCTGTTCTAACTTGCCTAACAAGTCGTCACGATAGAGTGTGATATCAAGAAAGCCGATGTTGAGCTTGACTTCCTCGACGGCCTCTATTCTCGACGCAACTCGTTTCGCCAGCGGTTCGCCCCGTGTGCGGATGCCGACGATGACAATGTTGCCCGCGCCTTTGTTCTTTTCCAGAATTTCATGCGCAAGACGCGTGATCGTTCGTTCCATTCCCGAAGCATCGATGATCTTGGCTTTGAGTTTTCTCATTGCATATCCTTTCGAAAGACAACCGCGAAGACGCGAAGGCACGAAGAAGTTTGGGGGAGAAGAATACTTCGCGTCTTTGTGTCTTCGCGGTTTTCTTTTTCCTGAAAAATAAAAAACCTCGCATCCCTTGCGGGACCGAGGTCTGAAGAAATCTGAAATCTGTAATCATCTTTTCCCTTGCCTGCCTCTCTGTGCAGGATTTAAAGGGTGAAAGGTATTGCGTTATTTTGTGGACGCTGCGGCCCGCCTGCGTGCAAGCACTTCGGCGGGTGTAGATTTGCAGCATTTCGTGGACGCTGCGGGATTTGAACCTGCGACCTTACGCGTGTGAGGCGTACGCTCTGAACCAACTGAGCTAAGCGTCCGTGTTTTTCAAAGAAATTCGGGCAGTTTTTCTATTCGCTGGTGCCCTTCAGTATCAAGTGTTGAACGATTTTTCAACAATTCTCTCAACACCTGCCTCTGTCAAACGGAACGACCCTCGCACTCAATCAGGGCACTTCCGATGCCTTGCAGTTGTACGGGGGTCATTCACAATCTTTTCGATTTCGGAAGTTTTTGACTGTTCAACTGCAACACCAAGATACAAAACGAAAGAGAGCAGTGCAAGTTCATTTATAGCCTTTTTGCCTTAGTGCTTTCTTCACAGCATCCATTGTTGTACCGAGGTCGCTTGCAATGTGCCTGAACAATCCATCGAACTTATGGCTTTCGTTGCTGCTTTCATACGTGAGATTGTAGCACACGCGGCACCTGAAGTGAATAGCCCCCGAAGGCAGGTAGAGTTTCGCACAACGCCTCGAACACCTCGGACACATGAACCAGAACCTCTCACCCCCGAAGTTCGTGGATGTGGCTTCGAGCCGTACCTTGTCGTTGACGTTGACTTTCTCACCCTCGAACGTTGTGCTGGTGTAGCACAATGTGATGAAGTAGCTTGCCAAATCTACGTAGTAGGAAATAGAGGCTCTCTTTTCCCCTGTGACGGTGTTTGTCCACTGAAGCGACCAGTAACCCTGCCTCAGGATTTTTTGTTTTTGCAGCCGGTAGATGTCCAGCTTCAGGCCGTCTTCAACTACCGGACGCCAGCCGTGTCTCCCCATTGTTTTGCACCCTTCGTGTTGCGATAGTTCCTAAATACTATGGGTTTTTCAATCAGTTCTTCCCTCGAAATTTCATCATTTTCTATCACTTCGCCCGAAACGTAAACGGTTTTACACGGTTTCATAGACCCGATTTGAAAACAGTTGACAGCAACTTTTCCCCATCCCGTGTCCACCCCCTGAGCAATTCGCTTAACTCGTGGAACTCATGCTGCGAAATTTCGCCCGACGTAAACCGGTCAAAAGCCGTTTCCAAAAACTCCTGAGCGGCAAATGTCAACACCTCACCGAAGTGTTCAGTTGGGGATCTGGTCACCTCCTTCTCCTGAGAGAATTTCTCCCGTTGTCCGGTCAACGCGTTCGTATTTCGCATGCCTTTTCCTCTCCAAGTCTTGTATGACTGTATAAACAGTATAGTCGTTAATAGGGGGTAGCGTTTCTCCCTCGTGAAATGCGAGGTACTCCGCAAGTGCCGCGTTGTGCCTCTCATTCACCATCACACTCATGCTGCCTACCCATTCCCGTAGTTGCTCAATAGCTACAATCATCTCCACCGCGTTGTTGAAACAGAAGCGGATTTTGTCCCCGTTATGCTGAAGAGTGAGGTTCACCGTTGGCCGTAGGTGACTTTCGGGAGTGTCGGCAATCCAAACGGAAGCGGCAAAGCTATACTTGTCACTCACCCGGATGTTCTCGTGCCTGAGCAGCTTCTTGGGAATGTACTTCTGCCGCTCCTGCTTCATTACTGCCTTGTAAGAGACCCCCTTCTTCACTACGCTGCCTCCGCAAAGAGTGAGAGTTGCGGGACGGGTTTCGGGACAATCGGCACAATAGGAGCCGAAACCGGAGGCGTGTCCAAGTCCTTGCCAAAACAGGACAGAGGAAGGAAGATTTGCCGTTCCAGTTGGTTCTTCTTGAAGTGAAGAAACTTGCCGTGCTTCAAGACGCTTTCGCGTGTGGTGACCAGTGCCCGGTACGTGAGATGAACAACAACACGTTCAAACGTTCCTCGTTTCATCAGATCATAGTTGAAACCAATTGACCCGCCAAACGCTCGCATGATGCAGTTCTCCCCGCGTTCACAGTGGAACTCGTTGTTGCTGATCCAGCCGATGTTGCGAACTGGTTTGTATTGCTTGCCCGGCAAATGAAGCTGCACCTCACCGGAAGGTGTTACTGAAATCCGCTCTTCTCGCATGTTGAACTCCTCTGAAAATGAAATTGCCAACCGGAGAACTTGGGGAAACTCCAATTGGCAATTCTATTTTCTTTTTCACCCAAGTTTTTCATTGGATGAAAATATACAACGGCGATTTTTGCGTGAATTTTTCCGCGAAAATCAGACTACTAAGATCGGCTCGCCATTTCTCCCCTTTCCGAGTTCAATATGAAACCCCTGCCGCTTCGCCTCTTTTGCGACGTCCACGACCACCGCCAAATTCCAGTTTAGCAGCTTAGCTACTCTCGCTACCGTAGGCTCTCCCTTCATTTCCTTAAGTGTTCTTGTAAATCGGAGAACTTCGCGACGAGGGTACTTTGGCGCCCGATATTTCCTAGCAAGATCGCTGGGAAGTTTCACTTTTCGTGTGCCGCGAAGACCGCTCAGTTTGCTATTCTCCATCGATTGTAGTTCGTACTTTACAATCGAAGAAGCATTGGTAATATCAAAGAAGGGAACCTTGAAGAGCAATGGCAAAGCGCGTTTTTTAGCATACTGTTCGAGACCATAGTATATGCCCGCGATAAAAAACCACCTTGCCACGTCCTTGAAAGAAGGCGAGCGCACCTCGTTCTTAAAACGCCTAGTCTCATACCTGAAGTACTTTACAACATCGATGAATTCTTCCTGATGTTTTGCCCATTCGTCTCCGGCCTTCTCAACACTTTCATCCCACCACTTCTTTTCTTGCTCAGTGAGTGCATCCCAACCCTTTTCGATCATTGAGTTCATCTTCCGGTTTTCCAACCCAAAAAAAGTCAGTTGGTAGTTCTTTGGATATTCTCGTTTAGCCTGAAGGTCCCTCAGGATGACATGCGTCGCCATGTCATCAACAGCATGCCCAAACCACTCAACCCAAGTACCCTCAAGAAATTGTCTCCTCGACACTTTTGACCTCGGCCTGCCTCTTCGGCTTGCTTTTTTGAGCGACTTGTACGTAGCCTTTGCTTGTTTCATAGACAACACTCCCCAAATTCAAACTACAAGAATGCGTTCACCCTTTCTTCCTTTCCCCATCTTGATGTTAAATCGTTGGCGTTTCGCTTCATCGAATAACTCAATCACAACTTGTTCAGATTGTCCAAGGGCTCTCGCTACGTTGCTGATAGTTCGCAGGTCGGCCATTTCTTTGATGTCTGAAATGAACTTTATGATCGTACGTCTATTGAACTTCGACACTCTGTATTTCCTCAGGAGATCGTTGGGCAACCCATGTAACTCAATTTTGGGAAGACCTTCGTTCTTAAGCAACTCATTGGCTCTGAGAACACCCTTCACAAGTGAAGATGCATTGGTCAAATCTTCACCGTAATGTTCTGCTTCCTCAAACATCAACGGGATTATTCTCTTCGTGGCCTCTTGTTGCAGGCCATGTTTGATACCCACAATGAAGAACCATTGTGCTATTTCTTCAAATGAAGCATCAGGCAACTTGCTCTTAATACGAGCAAACTCGTATCGATAATGTTCGGCGGCGTTATTGAACTGTTTCCTATTCTTGTCTTCTGTATCATGTTCTTCATTGATCAATCTCTCTCTGTTGCTTTGCTCTTCTTCTAATAAAGCCTCCCATTCCTCTTCCGATTTAATGCCCGAAGGATAGGGGCTAAATGTTTTCCAAAAGTCCTTGGTGAAGGCACCAGCTTCCTCCAAATCTTTTAGCAACCACCAGTGCCATTCATCAGCCCAACCATCGAAACGCGCGATAAAAACTCTCTTCAGGTATTGTTTCGATGATACCTTTGTCTTCGGCCTGCCTCTTTTCTTGTCTTGGTGCTGGTTTTTCCCCCTGCCAGTACTTTTAGGATAATTAGGCAATGACCAGTCCCATGATTTTCTGTCCTTTGGATATATAAGAAAAATCCTCCGAGTGTGTGCGAACGTCTTAGCGGAAACGTTTCCCTTACGGGACACACCCGGAGGATTTCAAATTGTTGTTTCGAGAGCCGCTAAGTTCTCGCAAATCGTTGCTCCCGAGTTTGCTACCTGTTTTCGAGAGTTAGTCTTTGGTACTTGTCTGCTGTCGAAATGACGCCAGTATCGGGATTACATTGCCAGACCAATAGCTCAACACCTTCTGGAAATCCTCAATCTTCTCGAAGTCAATCTTTGTGTTCTCGCCATACAACCTACCTTTAAGTTCTTGGGCTGAGGCCATTGTCCTTATCTCTTCTGCTGACACGGCATAATGCACTACCTCAAGTACCATACGCCCGCTAACGTTTGTAGCGGGATCAAAAGGGGAGCTTAGACGCAGCACGATGCTATCAGCTTTCATCACGAGACCATCATCAACGTTTAAAAACGCCCATTCGTTACCAACATACCTTGCAATCAGGTAGAAACTTGTTCGCTCAGCGTTTATGATTGCATACGGTCTTATGGTCACACCCTTCAGCACATATCCGGCAACTCTGAAATCATCATCATGCTGTATTTTCAAGTTCCCTTCGATATCATCGAATTCAACCTTGAGTTGTTTGAGGGAGGAGAGTTTTTGCTGGACTTCCTTTAGTGAACTCTGCGCGAGAGCATTGCAGGATATTCCAAGTAGCAAAGACACAAGAACAACCTTCATGTACTTCCCTTTCCGTTGTTCGTTGTAGGATATTGAGCTAGTCCCGAAAACACATATATCACCTTTACTTACGCATCCAAATTCCAATCCTCGCATCCCATTTCAAAATCTTGCGGTACTTGACTTTGGGAACAAAGATCACAGCCTCGATGCGTTTCGCAACAACGTTCTTGGCTAAATCAAGGATCGCGTCTGGCTCTGAGGAGTATTTGTCGCGAACGTCCTTTTCAAAGATGGTGAACCCTGCGCTATCAATTCCTTCAACTGTAATCGTCACGAAGCTCTCGTTGAAGTCTTTTTTGAGCATGACGGGTTTGACCCTGAACTCTATTTCAAGTGTAACCTTGTATGTCTGAAAGTCATTGAACTCCAAACCGGTTTCTGTGACTTTTTTGCCAAGCACTTGTGACTGTGCGTTGGAAAAGCCAAGTAGAAACAATGCGAGTATAGGCGGCCAATGCGAGAGTATGTACGAAAGCAATCTCATACTTTCTAGTCTATCTTGTATGCTGCCAACAATAACTTGAACCGGCTTGTGATCGTCTGCTGCATTGCGTTCCTTGCCAAGCATCTCCCGCTTTGAGTAAGTCTTCGAATTGTTCCAACCGAGTTTCGAGGCGAACTGTCATTTTGTTGAGGTACCCTTCAACTTCACTGGCAAACCTGCTGACTGAAGCATCAGGAACAGGCAATATTCTGCAGCTGAACTGAAACCGAGGTCTTCACCCTGCTTCCTAAAAGCATCTTGGCATGGATTGAATGATTTTGCAAGAGCCTTTGAACTTGCAACGATTTCTCTTGTCTTGATCTTCACAAGTTTTGCTCGGTCGGTATTCTCATCTGTGAGAAGCAGGTAGTCGGCACCTGTTTCCTCGTATGCAAAATACTCTTCCGTCATTCCTTTGGAACCGACGGCGCTTCCTTCATCCCCTCCAGCGGTTTTTGCGGCCCCCTTTGTCTCTGTCACACGCCGCAAGGAGGGGCGCTGAACAATCCTGATCTTGAAGCTCATTAGCATCTCTTCAACTTTATCCGCTAGTTCAACCTCATCTGAGCTGTATCCATTCGGAACCACTACCACCGAAGGATTTTCAGGAACGTCCCGCGAAACGGCGAACTGCGCCAAGCAGTCGCTGCCAAACGCCCAGATGCTGAAAAAAATGAACAACGAATTAATCTTAGTCATAGTGTTCATGATCTCTCCTGAACTGGAAGAACTCTTGAAAGGGGAGGGGGAAAGTTGCTGAGTTCCCATGCTGAAACAGTACAAAACCACGCGGCCAAAGTCAACCTCCAAATTTACGTCATTCAGCGTATTGACATTTCTTGCTTCTTGTCGTAGATTTTTACGGCTTCAGATTCTGCTGGGGGGGACAAGTGACGTGGACGTGCAGAGGCGCTGGCCGGTTTCCTACCTCAACCTTATCTCCGGCCTTCATGAGGATGTTAGCGGGAACCTCAATCCCCTATCCGCGTCCCGGGAATTTTGCCGCATCAAGTTCTTCAATTTTTTACAAATCCAAATTGGTGACTTTATGATTACGGTCATCGGCGCCGCATGCTATGTACTGCTCGTGGTTGCGATACTACGGATGTTTCGTGCCG
>JAHBUR010000025.1 GCA_019637975.1 Bacteroidota bacterium
AACGTTGCAACCGTAGACGTACGTGAAATACGCTTCGCCTTGTCCCTTTTGTTCATCCCAAGATGTTTTGGGAGATTTGAACCAGCCGAAGCCGAACATCGGCTTACCGCGTTTGAAGGTTTCGGCGGCGAGTTCGGTGAATGATGCGAGCCGCTGACAGCGCTTGTTGGTCGAGTCTCCCGACTCGACTCCCGGCGGGACGGGAGTCCCGCACAACGTGTGAACTAAATAATTCTCTCTCAAATCCAACTCGTCCGCAGGTATACGCGTCATCTTCGCTCCAACATCCAGTAGTGTTGCCCGAACAATCTCCGCTGCACGCTTTGCCGCCGAACCTCCCATAATTGTTCCCCGGGAAGCCACTGTGGGTCCTGAATCGGGAACGCGGCTTGTGTTGGTGTTGAGAAACTGAATCCGGTCGAGCGTAATTCCCAAAACCTCAGCGACGATGTGCGACATTGAAGACTGGGCGCCTTGTCCCATATCGGTGATGCCGGATGAGACAATGACACTGCCATCGGTTTGTACTGAGACGATGGTGCCTGCTGCATCAGTTCCTTCGGCGCCGAGAGACACGCCGCGGTAGCTGCACGCGAGACCGATGCCTTTCTTTGTTGGGGATGAGTGTTGATGGCGGAATTCATTCCATTTTCTTTGGAAGTCACTTGTATCCGCAGCTTTCGTTAGTGCTTCTTTCAGACTGACGTTGTGCTCGAGTTTCTGTCCCGTTGCAGTAACGGCCCCCTCCGCGAATCCATTCTGCAAGCGAATTTCAAGAGGGTTCTTACCGACCTTCTCTGCAAGCTCATCCATCATCGACTCGATGGCGAAGTTGATTTGCGGCGAGCCGAAGCCGCGCATGGCGCCTGTGTAGTTGTTGTTTGTGTACACGGCGTAGACGTCCGTCTTCACGTTCCCGCAATAGTACGGTCCTGTTGCCTGCACGACCGAACGCCACGTAACAAACGGGCTCATCGAAGCATAGGCGCCGCCATCCGCAATACAGCGTTGTTCCATAGCCGTGATGCTTCCGTCCTTCTTCGCTCCCCATTTGTAGTACATGATGTACAGATGCCGCTTGTAGCTTTCGAGCATTGACTCTTCACGGGAGTTCATCATTTTGACGGGTCTGCCGGTTTTCAATGCCAGCAACGCCGCCCTGCAAGACATTGCCGTCATTACTTCGTCCTTGCCGCCGAATGAACCGCCGAGCGTTGCTTGAATAAGCTGGACTTTGTTGAGGTCGAGATTCATCGCTGCGGCAACCGACCGGCGTGACGAGAAGAGATTCTGTATTGATCCGGTAATTCTCACGCCGCCATGTTCGGAAGGTTCTGCAAGGACGGCTTCCGGCTCGAGGTACGAGTGTTCAATGAACTGAGTCTTGAACTTCCTTTCGATGATGAAATCAGCTTCGGCAAATCCCTTTTCAGTATCTCCCTTTCGGACTTTGTGATGAACGAAGGTGTTGCTGAATTCGTATTCGGGAGAATCGTCATGAATGCCGGGTGAGTCGGGCTGCATCGCAGCCTCAGGGTCGCTCAGAACCGGGAGCGGCTCGTAGTCAACATCAATAAGGGCGATAGCCTCCTCAGCGATCTCTTTTGAGACTGCGGCAACAAGGGCAACGCCGTCGCCAAGATAACGAACCCTCTCTTCGGCCAGAATCGCCTGGTTCTTCACAACAATGCCGAACACCTTGCTGCCGGGAATGTCCTTTGCCGTCAACACCGCCTCAACGCCGGGCAGTTGTTCGGCCTTTGTTGTATCGATACGCAGGATGTTGGCATGCGGATACTTTGCACGCAGCACTTTGCCGTACAGTTGATGTGCAACGTTGTAATCTTCGGCGAACTTCGCCCTGCCTGTTACTTTGCCCCATGCGTCAACGCGACGTTGTTGAGTGCCCACTATGTTGTGTTCTTTTTCCACTACCGTTTCATAACTCTTTTCCAAAGCCTCGCCGCAACTTTTGCAGCCTCACCCGTTATTGCCGCTTCGTTAGTTCCAACCGATTGACGATTGAACATCCTCCATTTCCCGTGGACCATAGTGTGAGCGACCATCCCTGAATTCATTCCGAACAGAAAATGTCCGATGAGATTTGTCTTGGTTAAAGGAGTAGGGGGAGAATAGTCGAGCACAATCAAATCCGCTGCCGAACCGACAGCGAGAGTTCCGAATTCTTGCTGAAAGAAGGATCCTGCGAGACGTTGTCCGGCCTGAAGCATGTCCGGGAGTCGGGCGAAAGCCACCCGGTGGTCCGACTCTTGATTGCGGAAGAAACCGAGCTTGCATTCCTCAAACATATCGGCTGGAAAACCGTCCGTGCCGAGTGCAGAGCTTGCACTGAACCATTGCAACGGTGCATGGCCGACGGCGTTATTCATATTTGAACGGGGATTGTGAACGAGCCACGCGCCGGAAGCTTCAACTCTCCCCAATTCGGATTTGGCAAGATGCACACCGTGGGCAAGAATTGATTTGTGTGAAAGAATGCCGGACTTCTCCAGTCTCCTCACGAGGTTTGCGCCCCGTTGTTTCACCGAATCACGAACATCGGCTTTGTCTTCGGCAACATGAATGTGCACGCCGCACTCATACATTCGCGACAAATGACCGAGCGCCTGCATCGTATCATCATTCAGAGTGAAGGATGCATGGGCGCCGATCGTTCCACGGACCATTGGATTATGGAGATTCTCCGACGCAAAACGTTCGTTCTCATCGAGTCCGGCGTCTCTTCTTCTGCGTCCTCCTCGATCAGTCGTTTCGTAGCACAAAACACCCCGCAATCCGGTTTCGCTCATCGCCTTTTTGATGACATCCAGGGAGCCGACGATCTCGTTCGGCGAAGCATGATGGTCGATGAGGGTTGTCGTTCCGTGTTTAATTGCTTCGATGCTTCCGACAAGGGCGCTATAGTAAATGCTTTCCTCATCCAACGATTCATCCAACTTCCACCAGATCTTCCTGAGAATGTCAAGAAAGTTTTTGGGAGATTGTCTTGGAGCAGACATTCCTCTTGCCAACGCTGAATACAAATGTGTGTGCGCATTCACCATCCCCGGCATGATGAACTTGCCCGAAAGGTCAACTATTTCTTCTCCTTTCAGCGGACGAAGTATGTTCGCTTTTGCTACGATGCTTCCGTCAAGAACGCGCAAATCCACGCGTTCAATGCGGGAAGGAGAGAGAATGAGAGCTATTCCGTTTTTGAGCAGCATCTCAAGAAAATTTTCGTGTCTTCGTGGTTTTCTTCTATTTGCGCAACACCTTTTGCAGGGCTTCCAGCTCCGGCTCAACAACAATCGCTTGCCCCGCAGCTTTCTTCGCCGAATGAATGTCCTTCAGGCCGTTGCCTGTAATCACCGCAACCGCCGATTCGGCTGGCTTTACAATTCCTGTGGAGATGGCCTTCTTCAGTCCCGCAACGCCTGCAACTCCGGCTGGCTCGCCGAATACGCCGCCGAGGCGGGCGGTGATTCGCATCGCGTCAAGAATCTCCTCATCTGAAACGGAAATCATGTCGCCGTGCGATGCTTTGATTTGACGGATCGCTCGGCGCCAATTTCTCGGCGTGCCGACGGCGATGCTGTCGGCAACTGTGTCGGTTCCGGTGGGAGCTAATTCCTTTCCGCTTCTGAATGCTTCCAGAACAGGCTTTGCTCCTTCCGCCTGGACACCAAGCAATCGTGGAACTCGATCAATAATGCCGAGCTGCTTCATTTCCTGCAAGCCCTTTCCGATGCCGCCGATTGTGCATCCATCTCCAACGGAAACGACAACCCAGTGGGGCATATTGTTTCCAAACTGTTCTGCAAGTTCGAGTCCGGCTGTTTTCTTTCCCTCAACCAGAAATGGATTGACGCCGCTGCTGCGATTATACCAACTGAACTCTCTACACGCTTGTGTGCAGAGATCAAATGCTTGCTCGTACGTTCCCAGCACCTTCAGAACGGTTGCGCCAAAGATCAGAAGCTGCGTTACTTTCGGCTCGGGGGCCCGCTGCGGGACGAAAATGTAGCTCTGCAATCCGACTGCGGCCGAGAGTCCGGCAAGGGATGATGCTGCATTGCCCGTTGATGCACACGCGATAGTCGTGAATCCAAATTCCATCGCTTTCATCACCCCGACAGCGCTTGCCCGATCTTTGAACGAGTTGGTTGGATTTCTGCCATCATCTTTCAAGTACAACTTCGAGATGCCGACTGCTTGTGCGAGTCGCGGTACATCGTAGATTGGAGTCCAGCCGATATGCAAAGGCGGAAGAGGAAGGTCGGGCGCAACGGGAAGAAAGTCACGGTAGCGCCAGATGTCATACTGTGATGCGTGTTTCCCGGTTTGCGTGAACCGGCCCGCGAGACGATCGAAATTGTACTCAACATCGAGAATGCCTTGCTCGCCGCAATGCGGGCATGTGAGTATGTTCTTGCGGGGGTAAGTCGCGCCGCACACAAGACACCTGAGTCCAGTTACGAGGGTGGCCATGAGGAGTTCTATCAGTGAGTCACATGATGATCCATTTACGTTGAGGTGCACACTGTATGCCAGCCGGAAGTGCCATTTCTGTAAGCATTTACAGATTAAATTACAGGGTGAGATGGTTCTATTCGAAAAAATGAGAGAAAGTCGCAGGATTGGGAACGTTGTGCCGAAATGCAACTCTCCCGACACATATTGTCCGACCGACAATGCAGACGACTGATCTTAACATCACTTCTGGTGTGAACGAATGTAGGAAGGCCGCCCTGTGCTTCGTTGACTTTCAGACCATGTTTTGGTAACTTTGTGCGTGTTTTCCCCTCATTTCCCTAAGGAATTCGCCTGTTGATCACGAAATACGGCTATGATGTCTTTTTCACCATTACCGCAGTTGTCATCATCGGCTGTTTGTTGAGTTGGTATTTGATTGAACTGAAACCACTTCGGTTCGGGCTTATTGGCATCCTGCTCGCCTTTTTTCTTTTCACCCTGAATTTCTTCCGAGACCCTGACCGAACAACTCCTCAGGGCGAAGACCTTATCATCTCTCCGGCTGACGGCAAGGTCGTTGTAGTGAAGGAAGTCTTTGAAGATGAGTTCCTGAAGAGCGAGGCTATTCAGATTTCCATTTTCATGTCGCCTCTCAACGTTCACGTCAACCGCTATCCGATCAACGGAAAGGTTGCCTACTTCAAGCACATCCCCGGCGAATATCTTGTTGCGTACGAAGAAAAGTCATCTCTCAGAAACGAACGGACGCATATCGGAGTCGAGAACGGGGGCCTCAAAGTATTCTTCAAACAAATTGCCGGATTTGTGGCGCGACGCATCGTGGCTCCGATTCAAGTCGGCGATGAAGCCATTGCGGGGGAACGCTTCGGCATGATCAAGTTCGGTTCGCGTGTGGATGTCTTTGTTCCGAAAAGTTCGGAAATCAAGGTGAAGGTGGGCGACACAACCGCCGCCGGCGAAACGGTGATTGCAGTGGTTTCCTAACTAACGGATCATGATAGCATGAGAATTACACGCGCTGTTGTTCCGAGTCTGTTCACCGTCCTCAATATGTTTTGCGGATTCAATTCCATTCTCTATGCGGCACGAGAAGAATTCGTAGCGGCAGCTTGGCTGATTTTCCTTGCGGCGGCATTTGACTCGCTTGACGGCGTGATGGCCCGTCTTACAAAATCCTCATCCGAATTTGGTGTTGAAATCGATTCCCTTTCCGACGTGATTTCTTTCGGAGCTGCGCCGGCATTTCTCGTCTATAACATGTCGTTGTACACAATGGAGACGGCGGGTATTCTCATCAGTTCACTGCTGATGGTATTCGGCGGTCTGCGGCTTGCGCGATTCAATACACAGCTTGTCGGGTTCGACAAGGATCATTTTGTGGGATTGCCGATTCCCGCAAGCGGACTTACCGTGGCGGCGTTCGTCATCAATTATTGGAGCCCGATTTCGGGTCTCGACCCGACGGCGGCGAAGTTTCTGCCATGGATCTGTGTGATTCTTGCGCTTCTCATGGTCAGCAAAGTCAAGTACGATACGCTGCCGAAGATCTCTGCCCGGGCAATCAAGAAAGAACCCTGGAAATTTGTGTTCGCCGTTTTGGCCATTATCGTCATTGCAATAACAGGTGGCACGGCTATTCTTCCGTTATTCGGCTTGTTTATTCTCCTCGGTATCATCCGGTATCTTTTTACGACACTCAAACATCTGATGCGTCACGAAGAGAAACTCGATGACGAAGACGCCATTGAACCCACGAACGCGGATATCTGAACATGTACAATGCGAGAGTTCGAATAACGTTGCGCAAATCAATCCTCGACCCGCAAGGGAAAGCTGTCGAGCACGCCATCGGCACTCTTAATACCGGCACAATTCATAATGTTCGCGTCGGCAAGTTCATCGAAATGAAGGTGGATGCACCTGATGAAGCGGCTGCCCGCTCGGCAACAGAAGAAGTCTGCAAGAAACTGTTGGCAAATCCTGTGATGGAAGATTATCATATCGAGCTCGAAAAGGCATGAGCAGCAAAGTGAAGTTCGGCATCGTCGTGTTTCCGGGTTCCAACTGTGATCACGACGCATATCACGTGTCCAAGCACGTGATGCAGCAGAATGCCGAGTTTCTCTGGCACAAGGAAGCGGATTTGAAAGGAGTGGATGTTGTTATTCTGCCGGGAGGGTTTTCGTACGGTGACTATCTGCGTTGCGGCGCGATTGCCCGGTTCTCCCCTGTGATGAAGGAAGTCGTCCGGTTTGCGGAGCGGGGTGGAACCGTGCTGGGGATTTGCAACGGCTTTCAGATACTGGTTGAGGCGGGACTTTTGCCGGGCGTTTTACTGAGAAATTCATCTCTGCGATTCGCTTGCAAATTCGTGCATCTTCGCGTCGAAAACGCCGACACCCGCTTCACAAACCGGTGCCGGACGGGAGATGTTCTGCACATCCCAATTGCCCATGGCGAGGGCAACTACTTCACGGACACTGAAACTCTTCTGAGACTTGAAGGCAACAATCAAATAATTTTCCGATATTGTACACGGGATGGAGAAGTGACGGACGAGGCGAACCCGAACGGCTCCCTCTCAAACATCGCCGGCATCATCAATGAAAGCGGAAATGTGCTGGGCATGATGCCGCATCCCGAACGTGCCGCCGACCCGCTGCTGCGGCACACGGATGGACAAAGGTTGTTTCAGTCAATCATAGAACATTACCTGATAGGCGAACGCGAACCGGTGCTTGCTGAGTCAGGAAGGAGATAAGAGAATGGGCAATTTAGGCGCAACCGAAATTATTCTGATTGTATTGGTGATTCTGGTGTTCTTCGGAGCGAAGAAGATTCCTGAACTGGCCAAAGGCCTCGGACAAGGTATCCGCGAATTCAAGAAGGCCACAAAGGATGTTTCTGAAGGCGTTGACGAGGAAGTAAAGAAGATTGACGAGAGCGTAAAGAAGTAACGTGTTAGGTTGAGCCATGCTTGAGAATATCGGCGGCACTGAACTCCTCGTTGTTCTGCTTGTGATCTTTATCTTCTTCGGTCCGAAAAAGCTCCCCGAGATCGGTAAAGGATTAGGGAGGGGAATGGGTGAGTTTCGGAAAGCTATGCGCGGAATCCAATCGGATATCGAAAACGCTACGAAAATCGATGACCTGAACAAGAAGTAGTCCAAGCCTGTGATCGGTTCGTTCGGGTTGTACGTTTAGAGAAAGCCGCTGGGCAATTCGGCGGCTTTATGTTTATCCTCAAGAGTGTATCACCGAAGTGATCGTGAACGGGAAGTCCACATTCGATGTCACACGCAAGGCACTCGAAACGGGAACGACTACGGTCGAGCGTGTCACCGGAGAATTTCTGGAAGAGATCGGGAGGAGGAAACGCTTGAATGCGTTTCTTTCCGTCTTTCACGAGAAGGCTCTCGTACGCGCTCGCAACGTCGATAAGAAAATCGCCGAAGGCCGGGCGGGCACGCTTGCGGGGATGGTCGTTGCTGTGAAAGATATTCTCTGCATGAAAGGCGAAGTCGTCACGTGCGGCTCGAAGATGTTGCAGAACTTCGTCTCGCCGTACGACGCAACCGCACTCAAGCGTCTGCTTGATGCCGATGCCGTGATTGTCGGTAAAACGAACCTTGATGAGTTTGCAATGGGATCGTCGACCGAGAATTCGGCCTACGGTTCTGTTCTGAATCCTCTGGATGAATCCAAAGTACCCGGCGGCTCAAGTGGTGGCTCGTGTGTTGCCGTGGCAGCGGGCATGTCGCATACGGCGCTTGGCACCGATACCGGCGGTTCGATCCGCCAGCCCGCGTCGTTCTGCGGCGTTGTCGGCTTGAAACCGACGTACGGAAGAGTGTCGCGGTACGGAATGGTTGCCCTCGCGTCATCATTCGATCAGATTGGGCCGTTTGCACACACCGTTGCGGACGCGGCGAGCGTTCTGCAAGTGATTGCCGGCCATGATGAGTCGGATTCAACTTCAGCCGACGTGCCGGTTCCCGATTATCTTTCCTCTCTCACGAAAGATGTGAAGGGAATGAAAATCGGATTACCGCGAGAAGCGTTCGGTGAAGGATTGAATGAAGAGGTTCGTTCCTCAATCGAAAAAGCTATCGACTCGCTGAGAGGCGGCGGTGCTGAGATTGTTGAAGTTGGTTTGCCGCATTCGGAATACACCATCTCAACATACTATATTCTCATGACGGCGGAAGCATCGTCCAATCTTGCCCGCTACGACGGAGCCCGATACGGCTATCGCTCGCCTGGAGTCAAGGATTTGACAGAGATGTATGTGAATTCGAGAAGTGAAGGGCTGGGCGCTGAAGTGACGCGTCGCATCATGTTGGGGACGTATGTTCTCTCGGCGGGATACTATGATGCCTATTATCGCAAGGCACAGAAAGTGCGGCGTTTGATTCAGAATGATTTCCTGAATGCTTTCAAGATAGTGGACTGTATCCTGATGCCAACGGCTCCCACAACGGCGTTCAGTGTTGGAGAAAAAGTTGATGACCCGTTGGCGATGTATCTCTCGGATGTGTATACGGTCTCGGCCAATCTTGCGGGTATTCCCGCGATCAGCGTTCCGTGCGGTGTTGACAGTAGGGGCTTGCCTATCGGCGTACAACTTCTCGGCAAACAATTCGATGAAGGGACGATTTTGAGAGTGGGGGATTTTCTGCAAACCTGAATCTTGAATTCATTTTTCAACTTAAAGGACAATAAGAATGAGCGTACTCGTCAACAAAAAACAAAAGTCGTTGTGCAGGGGATTACCGGAGGCGAGGGTACATTTCACGCGTCGCAGATGCTGGCGTACGGAACGAACGTCGTTGCAGGCGTTACGCCCGGCAAAGGCGGCACGAAGTACAAAGGCAACGAGAAGGATCAATTCAACCGCGAAGTTCCCGTCTTTAACACCGTGGCCGATGCGGTGAATGCTACCGGAGCCGATTGCTCCGTGATTTTTGTCCCCGCGGCGTTCGCGGCTGATGCAATCATGGAAGCGACATCAGCAGGCATCAAGGTGGTTGTCTGCATTACCGAAGGCATCCCTGCAAAGGATATGGTGAAAGCGTATGAATTCGTGAAGAAGAACGGCACCGTTCTGATCGGCCCCAATTGTCCCGGCATCATCACGCCGGGTGAATGCAAGGTGGGCATTATGCCGGGCTTCATTCACAAGAAGGGACGTGTTGGCGTTATCTCGCGCAGCGGGACTCTGACCTATGAGGCCGTCGGGCAACTCACCGCGCTCGGCATCGGACAGTCAACGTGCATCGGTATCGGCGGCGATCCGGTGATCGGGACGCGGTTCATTGATGCCATCAAGCTGTTCAACGAAGACAGCGGCACCGACGCCGTGATCATGATCGGAGAGATTGGCGGAACGGCGGAAGAAGAAGCTGCCGCCTATATCAAGAAGCATGTGAATAAACCTGTCGTCGGATTCATTGCCGGACGTACTGCCCCTCCCGGACGGCGCATGGGACACGCCGGGGCAATCATTGCCGGTGGAAAAGGAACTGCACAGGAAAAGATGGCGGCGATGAAGAAGGCGGGAATTCATGTCGTTGACACTCCCGCTTTATTAGGCGAAACCATGCTGAAAGCTCTTATCAAAGCAGGAAAGATCAAAGCAAAATCAAACGGCGCAGCAAAATCAAAAAAGAAGACAAATCCGCTGAAGTCGAAAATGAAATCAGTCAAGAAAGTCGTGAAACGAAAGAAGCGGTAGTTCCTATATCGGCACGAGTTGTCGGATGAAGAGGGAGGAAACCCATATCCCCAACAACATAAAGGTGCATCAATGAAAAACGCTCTGATCGGTTCGCTCGTCGCAGCCGTCATCATCTTCGTATTCCAGTTCATGTCGTGGATGGTTCTGGGAATCCATGACAATTCGATGAAATACACTCCGCAACAGGAGGCCGTGCTCGCGGCGTTGTCGGAGAACCTTCAGGAAAGCGGTTTGTATGCAATTCCCAATCTGCCGCCCGGCAGCTCGAATGAAGAACGTCAGGCATTCGATCAAAGCATAGTAGGCAAGCCGTGGGCAGTTTGTTCAGTATCATGCGAATTGTAGCGGCATGGCGGCATCACCAAATGGTATATGGTTTTCTTTTGAATCTTGTGGCCGCGTTTGTGATGGCGTACGTCATGTCGGCGGGCGGGGAAAAGTTCGCTTCCTTTGGATCACGATTCATGCTGGCTGTCGGGTTCATTGTTTTCCTTGTGTTTCAAAGTTCCCTCATGATGGCGAACTGGTGGGAAACGCCGTGGCACTATCTCTCGGGCGAAATCACCGATCACGTCGTCGGTTGGTTGCTCGGAGGTTTCTGGCTTTCATGGTGGATGGGAAGAAGTAAGACGAGTGCGTAGAATTTATAGAGTTGAGAGTGTGTAGAGTTGCTTTGCTCCAGGCTCTCCACTCTGAGCTTCACTCTCAACACAACTCTACACACTCTATGAACTCTCACAACTCTATAAACTAAGTCAAAGGACAAACATGGCAGTTGAACGTACACTTGCAATTCTCAAACCGGATTGTGTCAGGAAGAATCTTCAAGGCGAAGTGATCATGCGGATTCAGAAAGCGGGATTCAAGATTCTCGGCATGAAGCAAATCCGTCTCACAAAAGAAATGGCGGGAGCCTTCTACGCCGTGCACAAAGGCAGGCCGTTCTACGACGGACTCGTCGAGTTTATGACCAGCGGGCCGGTCGTCCCGATTGCGTTGGAGAAAGAAGACGCCGTCACTGATTACCGCACACTCATCGGCGCAACCGATCCGAAAGATGCAGCAGAAGGCACAATCCGGAAACTCTATGCCGATAACAAGGGGGAGAATATTGTTCACGGCTCCGATTCGGCTGAGAACGGGAGAATTGAAGTGGCGTTCTTCTTCGGCGAACACGAACTTGTGTAGGCAAAGTCAAATGTAGTAAGTCACCCGGTAGAGACGTTCAATTGAACGTCTCTACCCATTTAGAGGGAATAATGTCACTCAAGCGCTGGAAGAAAATCTCCGAAGAGACTCTCTTCAAGAACAACTGGTGGACGTACAAGCGGGATACATTTGAACTTCCCAACGGCAAGGTCGGGGAGTACAACTACGTCCACATCGGCGGCTCGGCGATGGTTGTTCCTATTATGAAAGATGGAAGAGTGTTGCTCGTTAATCAGTACCGCTACTTGAACGAAAAGGAAAGTCTCGAGTTTCCCTGCGGCAGTGTCAAGGATGGAATGTCGCACGATGAAACGGCGTGGCGTGAGTTGGCGGAAGAGACGGGCTACTCATCGAGCAGGTTCTTTCTTGCCGGAGAATTCAATCCCTACAACGGCGTCACCAACGAGATCTGCAAAGTCTACATTGCGCGGGAGTTGCAGCATGTCGGCGGCACACCCGATGAGACGGAAGAGTTTGAATTGCTTCCTCTTACAGCTGACGAAATTGATACGAAGATTCGGAATGGCGAGATTTGGGACGGAATGACAATCGCTGCCTGGGCGATTGTGAAAACTAACATTGATGTTTGATCAGAACACTTTGTGCCTTCGCGTCTTCGAGGTTAGTCTTTTTCCAGCAAGATCTTAAACGGCAGTTCGCTCAACTCCATCCCTTCATTCTTGTCAAGAAAATAGTTCAGCGCCCAATCACCGGGGAAGAGGATGGCAAGCTGTCCGTGTGAGTCCTCGGCAAGCGCGGCACCGCTCGGAATCATCATTGATTTGATCTTCTCTTCCGGCGTTTCGGGAGAGAGCCATCGCAGAAATTTCCATTCTGTTTGCTCCATGCGCGATGGGGCACCGTACTCACTTTCCAATCTATATTGAACGACTTCAAACTGCAGCGGGCCGACGGCTGCCAGGATCGGTATGCGTGACCCGGAATTGAACCGATAGAATACCTGAACGACACCCTCCTGCGTCAACTGGTCGACGCCGTCACGGAATTTCTTGTAGTTCGCCGGACTCGGATTGTGCAGCATGACGAAATGTTCGGGAGGGAAACGGGGAATCTCATCATAGACGATAGTAGGATCCTCCGTCAACGTATCGCCAATGTGAAACTCCGATTGGCCGATGAAGCCGACGATATCGCCTGCAAACGCCTCGTCGATTGTTTCGCGTGATTGACCGAACATTTTCTGGGAGTTTGCCAGCCGGACTTTCTTAGCAGTGCGTGCGTGCGTGACGAACATATCCCTTTCAAATCGCCCCGAACAGACCCGCAGGAACGCGATTCGGTCGCGGTGTCGCGGATCCATATTGGCCTGTATTTTGAAGATAAATCCGGAAAACCGCTCGTCATCCGGCTGAATGAACTGCTCACCCGAAACATGCGGGGCCGGAGGGGCGGCGTGTTCCAGAAACCCATCCAGCAGCAGTTGTACGCCGAAGTTATTCTTCGCGCTGCCGAAAAAGACGGGCGTGATCTTTCCGTTCAAAACAGCATTCGAGTTATAGGTCGAACCGGCGATTTCCAGCATTTCAATTTCTTCGAGAAGGCGGGTATGTGTGTTGTCGCTCAACTTATCTTTCACGTTTGGATCGTTGAGAGACGCGATTGCCTCCGGGGCACGGTACATGCCGCCGACGGTTCTTTCGTAAAAATGAACCTCCCGTGTTTGCCGGTCGTACACGCCGCGGAATTCTTCGCCCGTGCCGAGCGGGTAGTTCATCGCAAAGGCGCCGATGCCGAGAACCTCTTCCAACTCATCTATCAAGGCAAGCGGATCGAGTGTCGGCCGGTCGCATTTGTTCATGAAGGTGAAGATGGGAATGTGCCGACGACGGCAGACTTCAAACAGCTTCTTCGTTTGGGTTTCAATGCCTTTGCCCGCATCAATCACCATAATGACACCGTCGACGGCGGTGAGGACGCGATACGTATCTTCGGAGAAATCCTGATGCCCCGGTGTATCCAGCAAGTTGATTCTGTATCCGCTGTATTCGAATTGCAGCACAGTCGAGCTAATGGAAATGCCTCGCTTGCGCTCAAGTTCCATCCAATCGCTTGTCGTTTGCCGCTGTTGCTTCTTTGCTGTCACCGAGCCGGCAAGTTGTACTGCGCCGCCGTAGAGCAGAAACTTCTCGGTAAGCGTGGTTTTCCCGGCATCCGGATGGGAGATGATGGCGAATGTGCGCCGTTTTGAGATTTCTTCTTTGATGCCCATGCAAGTGTTCTTCAATCCAACAAAAAGAATTGCCACTCCCGAAGGGACGCCTTCGGCGGGAGACACCAAGTCACGGAGGCTTCATGAAGAGGAATCCTCTGTGTCCCTGTGACTCTGTGGCGGAAGAATATAAGGAAAAAGAGAGGGGTGAACAATGTTTGAATCGAATCATTTTTTTTGTGTACATTATTCAGCGTTTGTTCCATTCATAGTTGCATCATATGCTTAACATCCCCGAACTTCTTTCCAAAGAGTTTTCCCTCAAACTCACCAACGTTCAGAATGCCCTCCAGCTTCATATTGAGGGAGGCACGATTCCGTTTATCGCCCGCTATCGAAAAGAACGGACGGGGGAGATGGATGAAACACAGCTCCGCAACCTCTTCGATCGATTTGTCTATCTCACCGAACTCGAAGATCGTAAAGCAACCGTTCTTAAGTCTATTGAAGAACAGGGAAAGCTTACGGACGAGCTTCGCGCAAAAATCGAAGCGACTCTTCAGAAAACCGAGCTGGAGGATTTGTACCTCCCCTACAAACCGAAGAAACGGACACGCGCGACGGTGGCAAGGGAAAAAGGACTTGAACCGCTGGCGGAGTTCATAAAATCGCTCAACATTCCGGAATCACCGCAAGCATCTCTCGATGACGAGGCGGCGAAGTATGTTTCCGGGGAAAAAGGTGTTGCAACCGCGGGCGAGGCTCTCGCCGGGGCATCGGACATTCTTGCGGAGGAAGCGTCGGAAAAGGCCGAGTTGCGGGCACATAGCCGCGAATACTTCCTTAAAGAGGGAGTATTTGTCTCGAAGGTGAAGGATGAATTTCCGGCTGGGACAACGAAGTTTGAGATGTATCGTGAGTACAAAATACGCGTCAAGGATATACATCCCCACAACATGTTGGCTCTTCGTCGGGGCGAACATGAAGGTGTGCTGACATTTGAACTTCAATTCGACGAGGCCGTTGTGCTGAGCTATCTCGAAGGCAAGGAAATCCACACAAAGGCCCGGAACGTTGTCGATTACTACAGGGCAATGGTGAAAGATGCATTCGAGCGTTTGATGCGTTTCTCACTCGAAACGGATGTTCGGGTTGAAAAGAAAATCCAAGCCGATGAAGTCTCCATCAGGACATTCGAGGAGAACTTGCGAGAACTGCTGCTGTCGAGTCCGGCAGGAATGAAACCGACAATGGGCGTCGACCCGGGTTTCAGAACGGGCTGCAAAGTATGCGTGATCAGCGAGACCGGCAAGTTCCTGCACTATGAAGCCATCTTTCCCCATCAATCCGAAGCGCAGCGGGAGAAGGCGGCACAGATTCTTCTCGATCTTATCAACAAGAATAACATCGAGCTTGTCGCAATCGGTAACGGAACAGCCGGAAGGGAAACGGATGAATTTGTTGCTGAAGTCATCAAGAACCTCGAAAAGCCCCCCGTCAAAGTCATCGTCAACGAATCCGGCGCTTCAGTCTACTCGGCAAGTCATGTTGCGAAAGAGGAATTTCCGGAACTCGACGTTACGGTACGCGGTGCCATCAGTATCGGCCGACGTTTGCAGGACCCGCTTGCCGAGCTTGTCAAGATTGATCCGAAATCCATCGGCGTGGGACAGTACCAACACGACGTTGATCAGAAACTGTTGAAAAAGAAATTGGAGGAAACGGTTCAGAGTTGCGTCAACTACGTCGGTGTCGATCTGAATCTCGCTTCGGCGGAGTTGCTGAAGTATGTGTCCGGCTTGAACCGGACTGTGGCAAAGAACATCGTCAAGTATCGTGAAGATAACGGCGCTTTTCGGAATCGTCATCAACTGAATGACGTGCCAAAGTTCGGCCCGAAGGCATTCGAGCAAGCGGCGGGCTTTTTGCGCATCCGCAACGGGGAAAATCCGCTCGACAACTCGGCCGTACATCCCGAAAGCTATGAGATTGCCGAAGCAATCGTGAGAGACTTGGGCGTAACGCTGAACGAGGTGCCAAAAGCTGTCGATAAACTGAAATCTCTTGACCTCAAGAAGTACATCAATGATTCAATTGGCGAACCGACGCTGCGTGACATTATCAAAGAGCTGCAAAAGCCCGGCCGCGACCCGCGGGCAGAATTCAAGTACGCACATTTTCAAGAGGGCGTGAAGGAGATCAAAGATCTCAAGCCGGGTATGCAGCTTGAAGGTGTGGTCACGAACGTTGCAAACTTCGGAGCGTTTGTCGATATCGGCGTTCATCACGACGGACTTGTGCATGTGTCCCAGCTCGCCAACAGGTATGTCCAAGATCCGATGAAGGTTGTGAAGGTCGGGCAGATTGTCAAGGTCCGGGTGCTTGAAGTGAATGAAAAGTTGAAACGCATTTCGCTCACCATGAAATCTCCTGACGCGCCTCATCCAAAACCAAAATCCGAAAAGAATGCTGAGAAGAAGCGTGATACAAAAAACAAGAAGAAGTCCGAGATGAAAATGCACAAGCAGGAACCAAAGAATGAACCGCACTTCACTTTGGACGACTTGAAGGCGAAGTACAATAAGCAATGAAGGCGGGGATCTTCATCGGATGTCTTACGCTCACACTGGTTGCTCCCGGCTGCATGGAAACAGGAATCAACAACGGGATAATCTGCACGACAGAGGCGCGGGCAGGGATTCAAATTGATATTCGTGACTCCCTTAGCGGCCAGCCCGCGGCGATTGGAGCGACCGTAGTTGTCCAGCACAATACCTATATCGATACATTGCGCGGGATTCTTCTCGCTGATTCGTTGACAGTCTCGGGGGCGTATGAACGGCCCGGCATCTATACGATTATCATCACAAAATCCGGTTATGTGGACTGGATTCGCCCGGACGTTGTCGTCAACAAAGATGAATGCCACGTTATCACCGTCCGCCTTGAAGCCCGGCTCGAACGAGTTCCATAGTTTTCATTGTTCTTTTGCTGCGAAGTCATAATCATTCCGACCATTTTTTGGTAAGCTATTCATCTTGTGGGTCTGTTCTGTTTGTAATCAACATTATGCTATATCTGTCAAGGAGAAATCAATGAAGTTCTACATCTCAATACTATTGTCATTTCTATTTATCAATCCGTGTCTTGCCCAGAAACGAGCCTTCACAATCGCCGATCTCTACAGAATAAAAATGGTGGACAGTCCGCAGTTTTCTCCCGACGGAAAGAAGATTGTGTTTACGGTGCGAGAGGATATTCTTGAGAAAGGAAAAAGCAACGCCGAAATCTACATGATGAACGCCGACGGCAGCAGCATCCGGAAGCTAACGGACAACCCCGCCGCCGACACGCGGCCCCGTTGGTCGCCCGACGGCAAATCCATTCTCTTCACATCAAACCGGAAAGATGGCTCGCAGGCGTGGCTGCTTCCGCTCGACGGGGGAGAGGCAAGACAGTTGACGTCGTTCAAGATGGAAGTCGACAATCTCGATTGGGTGCCGGGCGGCAAGCTTATCACATTCACGGCTCTTGTCTTCCCCGAATGCGGCGCTGATAATGATTGCAATGCGAAGAACGAAGACGGACTCAGTGACGGTCCCGTGCAGGCTCACATGGCGGACAAACTTCTGTACAGACATTGGACGTTTTGGAAAGACGGAAAGCGGGCGCATACGTTTGTGTACGATATTGAGAAGAAGTCATATCTCGATCTGACGCCGGGCGACTATGATTGGCCTTCATTTTCAACAGGCGGCGGCGGATTTGCGTTCTCGCCTAATGGTGACGAGTTGTGCGTCACCTCCAACCACGACCCTGATGAAGCCTCGACAACCAACAAGGATCTCTGGATCATTCCTGCATCCGGCGGCACGCCGAAGAATATCACCGCCTCCAACACGGCATACGATGGCGAGCCGGGATATTCCCCCGACGGCAAGTACATCGCATTCAAGATGCAGACAATCCCCACATTTGAGGCTGATCGTTTCAGGCTTGTATTATATGACAGACGAACGGGCGCCATTACGGTGTTGACCGATGCGTTTGATAATTGGGTTGAGAGTTTTCAATGGTCGCCGGATTCCCGAAGCATCTATTTCACCGGACAAGTCCGTGGTCATGTGCCGTTGTTCCGTGTCGATATCGCCGCAAAGAAGATTACCGAGATTGTCAACGTAAAGACCATTGATGCGTTTGACGTTTCGCCCGACGGGAAGTCCATCGTTCTGTTGCGCCGCTCGGTTGGCGAGCCCAGGGAACTCTGGCGCGTTGATTCGGATGGAAAGAATTTGAAGCGGCTCACATTCTTCACGAAAGAGCTTGCGGATGAAGTTGATATCCGTCCTGCGGAAGAGTTGTGGATCCCTTCACCAACCGGAAAGAAAATCCACACGTTCATTGTGAAGCCGCACAATTTCGATCCCAACAAAAAATATCCCCTCATTCTCAATGTCCACGGCGGGCCGCAATCGCAATGGGCTGATGCATTCCGCGGCGACTGGCAGGTGTATCCGGGTGCCGGCTATGTTGTGGCGTTCCCGAATCCGCACGGTTCAACAGCGTACGGACAGGAATTTACGAATGCAATCTCGAAGGATTGGAACGGCAAAGTCTATCAGGACGTGATGGCCGTTGCCGATTCGCTGGAGAATTTGCCGTTCGTTGACAAGAACAGGATGGGGGCGATGGGCTGGTCGTACGGCGGTTACATGATGATGTGGATGCAGGGACATACCGATCGGTTTAAGGCCATTGCGTGCATGATGGGAGTGTACAATCTGACGGCGATGTACGGCGCGACGGAAGAACTCTGGTTTCCGGAGTATGACTTGGGCGGAACGCCGTGGACATCCGATTTGTACGAGAAGCATTCGCCGCACAATTTCGTACCGAACTTCAAAACTCCGTGTCTCGTCATCACCGGCGAGCGTGATTATCGCGTACCGTATACGATGAGTCTCGAATTCTTTACCGGATTGCAGAAGATGGGCGTTCCTTCAAGGCTGATTGTGTTCAAGAACGACGGGCACTGGCCGAGTCATGTCAAGTCGATGCCGCTGTACTACAACGCGCATCTCGATTGGTTCCACAAATATCTCGGCGGCGATCCTGCCCCGTACGACATGACGAAGATGGTCCGCAATCTCATCTTCGACTCGAAATAGCAGCGCACAAAGGAAAGGCTATGGCAAAAGGAATTCCTGTTGAAGAAGACTTCTACCCGCCTTTTGAAGGCTTCCCGAAATCGGGCATCGTTTTTCTGAAACGACTGAAAAAGAACAACAACCGGGAGTGGTTTCAGAAACACAAAGACAAGTATGACGAGAACGTGAAGTTCCCGATGCAATGCCTGATTGCAGGCTTGCGCCACAGGTTGCGTGACGAGATTCCGGAGCTGGACTTCAATCCGAAGCGCTCGATCTTCCGGATTTATCGTGATGTTCGATTCAGCAAGAACAAAGTCCCGTACAAAACCAACATCGCCGCATCGTTTGAGTTGAAAGGGAAGAAGAAGACAACGGATACGCCCGGTTTGTATGTGGGGATTGAACCCGGTTCCGTCTTCGTGGGTGGAGGGATGTACATGCCGGGCGGCGATCAGTTGAAGAAAATCAGAAAGTCCATTGTCGAACATCCCGATGAATTTCTCGCCGTTGTGAACGACAAGCATTTCAAGAAAGTGTTCGGCGGAATCATGGGGGAGAATTTGCTGAAGGCGCCGCTCGGCTTTCCCAAAGATCATCCGATGATTGAGCATCTCAAGCACAAACAATGGTTTGTCGGAAAAGAATGGGAAGATGAGTCGATAGTCTTATCGAAGAAGTTCGAGCAAACAACCGCTCACCTTCTGCTCGATATTATGCCGCTCGTTCGCTGGCTTATCAGAGTTGTGACGTAGTGGAATACATCGTCGTTTCTATTGTTGCGTTGCTTGCTTCCGGGCTGACATTGTTTTCGGGGTTCGGCCTCGGTACGATTCTGCTGCCTGCGTTTGTCCTTTTCTTTCCTGCTGAAATAGCCGTGGCGATGACTGCGATCGTGCATTTTCTCAACAATCTCTTCAAGCTTGCACTGCTTGGCCGCAATGCGAACTGGAAAGTCGTGATGGGATTCGGCATCCCGGCCATCGTTGCAGCAATCGGAGGGGCCGCCCTGCTTCACCTCGTCTCCACTGTTGAACCGCTGACGACATACACAATCGGCGGCACGACGTTCGCAATCACTTCCGTCAAGTTGTTGATGGCATTATTGATCGCCACGTTCGCAATACTTGAGTTGATACCTGCCGCAAACTCACTTTCGTTCGACATGAAATATCTCCCTCTCGGCGGAGTGTTCAGCGGGTTCTTCGGCGGGCTTTCGGGACATCAAGGGGCGCTGCGCAGCGCGTTTCTCATTCGGGCGGGGCTTTCGAAAGAAGCGTTCATCGCAACAGGCGTAGTGATTGCCTGCCTGATTGACGTGAGCCGTTTGAGTGTCTATGCACAGCACATTGTTGCGGACGGCATTCAAGAAAACACTGTGTTGTTGATTGCTGCAACGCTGAGCGCATTTATCGGCGCGTATGCCGGGAACAGACTTCTGAAGAAAGTGACGATGAAAGCAGTACAGGCGACTGTTGCTGTATTGCTGTTTATCATTGCCGCACTTTTAGGCACGGGATTGATATAGGTCGGATTTGGTGCGGAATTTCAATCCCTGTATGTGATGCAACACCGCTCTCCTCGCAGATTTTTCTCTATCTGTAAGTCACTCTAAAATATCAGCTTCCCAATGCGGCATTGGTGTTGACATCCCCGCTGCATGACGTTACATTTTAGGAGAATAATACCAATGAGGCGACAATGTTTACGTTGGAGTGTCTTTCGTACAAGGACAAGGAGTTGATGCCGACAAAATTCTGCCACACGTCGGTAGTCGGGGGAAGAAATATTTCTCCCGGCTTTGCGTGGAGTGATCCGCCGGTCGCAACAAAGTCCTTTGCGCTCACGATCGTTGATCCTCACCCGGTAGCGAAGAACTGGATGCATTGGTTTCTCATCAACATTCCGTTTTACGAAAGAAGGCTTGTTGAGGGAGCCTCACGCAGCAAGTCTCTTCCCCCGGGCGCAAAGGAACTCATCAACAGTTTCAACGAAATGGGCTATGGCGGACCCGCCCCGCCTCGCGGGTCAGGCCAACATCCATACGTTGCGACATTGTATGCGTTGAATGTTGAATCAATAAAACTCGGCGTCAGTACTTCGTTGCGGCAGTTTTTGAATGTCACCGAAGGGAAAGTGATTGCGGAACTGTCGATCACGGGATATTATGAGAGGAAGTAGGGAGTTTATGATCTCAACAAGTCGTGAACGTACCGCGCAATTGCCGGCGAGGCCGTCAGCCCCGGCGATTCAATGCCAATCAGATTAATCAATCCGCTCAAGCCGCGATCTGATTCGTGCCGGATGATATAGTCACGAACAGGTTCGCCTTTGGCTTGCAGCTTCGCTCTGATGCCGCTGTAGTCGGGCGACAAGTCTTCGTCCTTGATTGATGGAAGAATGGCGCGAACCGATTCGGCAAACGCATGACGTTTGCCTCCGTCAACAGAATAGTCGTAGGTTCGTTCTGAAAGATATTCCACATCGGGACCGAACTTCAATCTCCCCCCTAAATCAATCAATGCATGTACACCGAGTGATTCTGTTGTCGGCGTCGGATAGACGAGACGTGAAATGAGGTTGCGCTTTGAATTGCTGACTGCAAAGTAGCTTCCCTTGCAGTGATGGAGGCGGTAGCCTGCGGCATCAACATCGATTCCCGCCATTGCGGCAACTGTATCGCTTTCGAGTCCCGCCGCGTTGATGACGATCTCAGATGTAAATGTCGAGCGGTTTCCGCTTTCATCAATTGTTACGTTGAAGTCTGCGCTCTCCTTCTTCAATCCTACTACTTCACAATGTGTCAGTATTTCCGCCCCGTTCTTCTTTGCAGAATGGTAGAAGAAATCCATTAGCCTGTGCGCACTGATAATACCTGTTGTCGGTGAGAGAATTCCTCCTGCTGACGCTATATGCGGCTCAAGGGCGTGGACTTGCTCTGCCGTCATCATCTCAAGGGGTACGCCGTTGCCGGTGCCGTGCTGATACAAACGCTCGAGATCCGGAAGGTATTCCTTTCTTGTCGCAGTGATGATTTTCGTGATTCTTCTGAAAGGAATCCCATGTTTCTCGCAAAAACTATACAGCATATCTCTGCCTTCAACGCACAATTCCGCTTTCAATGAACCGTGAAGGTAGTAGATGCCCGCATGAATCACTTCGCTGTTGCGGCTTGAGGTTTCTGTTCCGTACCTTGGATGTCGTTCAAGAAGAAAGAGGGGAGAGTAATGAGCAGAAAGCTCCGCCGCAATGGCAAGCCCGACAACTCCACCACCAATAATTGTTACTGCTGCGTCGGCCATGACACCTGCTCCAGTGTATCAATCGTTGGTTTCTCGACCACAACCCACGATTCGTCTTTGACAAAGCCCGTGACCTTGAAGAATGTGTATGATGTTTCCATGCGGGAGTTGATCAGTACCTTCTTGCCGACGGCATATTCAAAGAGGGGGGCGTCATACATCGAATCGCTGACGACAACCAGAGGTGGATCCGAAATGAGGGCCTGCAGTGTCTCTACTTTTCCGTTCAAAACGGGAACCGGCGTTTGCACTTTCGGACTGAGTGTATTGCCTGTTGTGTGCAAGTCAATCCCGATGATGTGATCTCTCTGAATTCCAAGCTGCTGAAACACGGGTTGTACACTCCATTTGTTGCTGCCCGAAATCGCCCAGATGTCAAAATCTAGTTGTTGCAGTTCTTTGAGCAGGGCAACAGACTCGCTGATGTAGCGGATTCCCCTCGGGACCGTGATCTTGCCGAATTTTCTTACACTGAGCGGCGCGGCAAGCTCTTCGTTGTACGTTGCGAGGGCAATCTGCCGGACTTCAGCCTCCGAGAATTTGCCCAGAAGTTTCACAATATCGCTGCACGCCTTCTCGGTTCTTCCTTCTGCAAGCTGATCAAAATACCATTCCAGCAACATCTCGGCGAACGACAGATAACGGCGATCCTGCGTTCTTCGTTCAGAGGGAAGGGAGGAGAGAAGTGTGTAGAGAGTGTCGAGTTCTTCGCGCTTCGGGTGGTCGAGCCAGATGTTTGCCGGGTTGACGCGTAGCAGGAAATGTTCGATTTGATAATAGAACATCGCCTCGCCGATGTCACCTTTGATGATCGTGCCGTCACAATCAAAGACGGCAACGGGCCTGTATGATCCGGTGTTGGACGCTGCTTCTCTCACAAACTCCTGAAGATCAGGGGAGAAATCAATCGGCATGTTGATAAGGTCAGTAAAGGGGATTTGGTGCATCCAAGATACAAAGAGGCAGAAACAGGAGCAAACGTCGGATTGCAACTCGTTTGCCAAAGCAGTATATTATTCAGCGATTTATACCAAGAGCCGAGTCAAGTCCGTCCCGTCCCGACAGAGTCGGTGCGGCGTCGGGCTTTTGTATTACTGGCCTGTGAATTCCGAAGGGCAGGAGCCAAGCAGTTCTGATGAATCAAATCCGCAATTTTTGCATCATTGCGCATATCGATCACGGCAAATCCACTATTGCCGACCGTTTGCTTGAACGGACGGGCACCATTACCGCCCGCGAAATGAAGTTCAATCAAGTTCTTGACGATATGGACCTGGAACAGGAACGCGGCATCACCATCAAGCTGCACGCCATTCAAATGCTGTACAACGCGAAGGATGGCAGCGCATACACACTGAACCTCATTGATACTCCCGGCCACGTGGATTTTTCTTACGAAGTCTCCCGCTCGCTGGCGGCATGCGAGGGAGCATTGCTTGTCGTTGATGCGTCGCAGGGAGTTGAGGCACAGACAATCAGCAATCTGTATTTGGCGATTGACGCAGGATTGGAGATTATTCCTGTTCTCAACAAAATCGATCTGCCGAGTGCGATGATCGATACCGTGAAGCATCAGCTGAAAGACCTTATCGGCTGCAGTGACGATGAGATTATTCTGGCAAGCGCCAAAGCAAACATCGGAGTCGATGAGATTCTCGAGGCAGTTGTTCGGCGCATTGGCCCTCCGAAAGGGGACGCGAGTGAGCCGCTGCGTGCCCTCATCTTCGATTCGGTGTTTGATATTTATCGCGGCTCCATTGTGTATCTGCGTGTTGTGGACGGAACGTTGAAAGAAGGAGAAAAGGTCAAATTCTTCCACAACGGAAAAGTCTATGAAGCGGAGGAAGTCGGCACGCTTGGCTTGAAGAAATCCAGGACGGGAGTTCTGACTGCCGGCAATGTAGGCTACCTGATCGCCGGAATCCGTGATGTTCACGACACAAAAGTGGGCGATACCATAACGACGGCGGCAAACCCTGCTGCGGAACCCTTGCCCGGCTACAAGGAAGTGAAGCCGATGGTGTTCAGCGGAGTGTATCCGACGCAAGCAGAGGATTTTGAAGATTTGCGTACAGCGATCGGGAAACTACAATTGAATGACTCGGCCCTGATTTTCGAGCCGGAATCTTCTACTGCATTGGGCTTCGGTTTCCGGTGCGGGTTTCTCGGGTTACTGCATATGGAAATTGTGCAGGAACGCCTTGAGCGCGAGTACAATCAGAACATCATCAATACTGTTCCCAACGTCGAATACCGCGTCACAAAGACGAATGGGGAAGTTGTTCTGGTCGACAATCCGTCGTACATGCCCAGCCTCGGCGAGATTGAGAAAGTCGAAGAACCGTTTATCAAAGCGCAAATTATTGTCCCGACGGAGTATGTTGGCAACATCATGAAGCTGTGCATGGATCGCCGCGGCATCTACAAAAATACAACGTACCTCGATCCGACCCGTGCGGATATCCACTACGAAATGCCTCTTTCTGAGATCATCTTTGATTTCTACGACAAGCTGAAATCCACAAGCCGCGGATATGCTTCGTTCGATTACGATATTCTCGACTTCCGCGAATCGGACTTGGTCAAGCTTGACATCCTGCTGAATGGGGAATCCGTTGATGCTTTTTCAACCATTGTTCACCGTGACAAAGCTCATGAATGGGGAAAGAAGTTGTGCGTTAAACTGCGGAAACTCATTCCCC
The DNA here is from genome assembly GCA_019637975.1 of Bacteroidota bacterium. Lineage (NCBI taxonomy): Bacteria > Pseudomonadati > Bacteroidota > Bacteroidota bacterium. Next base: position 24,765 of record JAHBUR010000025.1, read on the forward strand.
GTCAAATGTTTGAAGTGGCGATTCAGGCGGCAATCGGAAGCAAAGTGGTTGCCCGCGAGTCTATTTCTGCCATGCGAAAGAACGTTCTGGCAAAGTGTTACGGCGGCGATATTTCCCGCAAACGCAAGCTGCTTGAGAAACAGAAAGAGGGTAAGAGACGTATGAAGCAGGTGGGCCGCGTCGAAATACCGCAGGAAGCATTTCTTGCAGTTCTTTCGATGGATGAAGAGTAGTTATGATCCTCCCGACATTCGGAGATCAGCAACCGTATTACTAAAAAGGAATAACGTATGGCAAAAGAAGTAACCGACAAGAGCAAGGCATCTGCATCAACCGCAGTCGGCAAGGCAAAGGATTTCTTCAAGGATTTCGTGTTCGTTGTCGGCGCTTTTCTTGTCCTGAACAGCATGGTACTGGCCGCTTTCGAAGTGCCGACCGGCTCGATGGAAAACGAAATCATGGCTGGGGATTTTCTCTTTGTCAACAAGTTCATTTACGGCGGCAGCACGCCACGGACAATTCCTCTCACTAATATCCGGGTTCCGTGGTTTCGCGTAACGGATGTTCTTCCATTTCTCAAATGGCGGGACGTTGAGCGCGGCGACGTGATTGTCTTCGAGTTTCCGGGACAGCGCGATGAGGCGGAATCACCGGAATTCATGTTCTACCTGAAGCGTTGCATTGCATTGAGCGGGGATACAGTACTTATCCGTGACAGGCATATCTATGTAAACGGAAAGCATGTTGATTTTCCGAGAAATGTCAAGTTCAACAGTCCTCGCATTATTCCTGCAGGAGTTGCAGATCCGCGGATTTTCCCCAAAGGCGAAGCATTCAACGAAGACAACTGGGGACCCGTGGTCATCCCTTCGAAAGGCGACGTCATAACGCTTTCACAGGCGACGCTTGATCGTTGGAAGACGTTTATCGAGCGGGAGGGAAGCAAGGTTGGTTTCGACGGGGAAGGAAAAATGACGATTGATGGAACACCCACGCAACGCTACGTTGTGAAGCGTGACTATGCCTTCGGAATGGGAGACAACCGCGACAATAGTCTCGACGGACGATTCTGGGGCTTCATTCCGAAGGAGAGTATCGTCGGCTCGCCGTTGATTGTGTATTGGTCGTGGAATCCCGACTTCTCAATCTTCTCCGATCTGATTGGCAAGCTGACCACCATCCGGTTCAACAGAATCGGGATGCTGATCAAATAATGCACACTGTGTCCGGCATGAACGAGGGTGCTTCGCCCGAAGTAGAAGTGCCCTCCTTGCGCACACGGGACTATATCCAGATCCTCATCCTCACCATTCTGATTGCCGTATTTCTTAAAACATGTGTTGTGGAGGCGTATCGTATTCCCTCGGCATCGATGGAGAATACATTGCTTGTCGGGGACTTCCTTCTCGCCAACAAATTTATCTACGGTGCGCAATCGCCGCAGTATGTTCCCTTCACTCGTATCGAACTTCCCCAACTTCGGTTTCCTGCCATCACGTCACCGCGCAGGGGCGATATTCTTGTGTTCAGGCTTCCGGAGGATGCGCAGGAACGATACTCATCTTTTTCGACAAGCTACGTCAAGCGGTGCATCGCATTGCCGGGCGACACGATTTCAATCGTGAACAGGAAGGTGACGGTAAACGGCGCTGCCATTGCACCGCCGCAGTCCGCGAAGAAAGGAACACGCAGCATTTTCCCCGAGGGGTACGGCGATTCACGGATTTTTCCCAAGGGTTCCAAATACAACGAAGACAACTACGGCGCCCTCGTTGTGCCGAAGCAGGGCGACACATTACATCTTGATCATGATACGTTTATGGCCGCGAAGGGTGTAGTTGAGCACGAAGGGCATGAAATCCGGCTGGACCCGGAAGGCCGTGTCACGGTTGACGGTATTGTACAGGACCGGTATGTCGTGCGGAAGAACTATTACTTTGTCATCGGCGACAATCGGGACAACTCGCTCGACAGCCGGTTTTGGGGGTTTGTTCCGGAGGATTGCATCATTGGAAAGGCGTTTCTCATCTACTGGTCTTGGAATGAAGGAAGTGCTGGCAGCTCGTTTTGGTCCCGCCTCAATAATGTCCGTTGGGAGAGATTAGGGATGATTATCCGGTAGCATGGCAATGGCTTCGCTATATCTGCATATTCCGTTCTGTGAAAAGAAGTGCATCTATTGTGACTTCTATTCAATCGAGAATTTTTCCCCGATGGAGGATTTTCTTGCTGCTTTGCATGTCGAGATTGATGCGTATGCCGGATTTGGCAAGAAGGAATCATTTGAGACGATCTTCTTCGGCGGAGGAACGCCATCGCTTCTCGGGCCGAAACAATTGGAATCGATCCTCTCGCATCTTCATCGTACATACTCCATCGAATCGGATGCTGAAATTACGGTTGAAACCAATCCCGGAACAGTAACGAAGGAAAAACTCTTTGCGTATCACTCACTGGGAGTGAACAGGCTGAGCATTGGCGTGCAATCGTTTCACGAGGATGAACTGCGGTTCCTAAGCAGGATTCACAACAGCGCTCAAGCGTTTGACTGCATCAGTTTTGCCCGTGAAGCAGGGTTCGACAATCTGAGTATCGATTTGATTTATGCTCTGCCTGATCAGACAAAAGAACGTTGGGAAGCAAACCTGCAAAAGGCGGTAGCGCTTTCTCCCGATCATATTTCCGCGTACGGTTTGATTGTGGAGGATAATACGCCGTTGTCGAGAATGGTAAGCTCGCGGCTCGTGTCGCCGAAGCCTTCGGACGAGGAGGCTGAATTCTACGAAATGACGATGTCGTTTCTTGAAGCGCATGGATTTGAACATTACGAAGTCTCGAATTATGCAAAGCCCGGCTTCCGCTCGCGCCACAACTACAACTACTGGAAGCACGAAAACTACCTCAGCTTCGGGCCTTCTGCACATTCATTCTGGAGGGAGGCCGGCGAATCGAAACGTTGGTTCAATATTGCAAACCTTTCGCACTACTGTTCTGCATTGCACGAGGGAAAGCTTCCGCTGCTGACTGAAGAGATGCTCTCGTCACGCCAACTCCGCACCGAGAGAATTTTGCTTGGTTTGCGGAGCGATGGATTGGACGTGAGGCGGTTGGACGCTGAATTTCCATCTTCTGCAAACCCGCATATTCGCATGATTCCCGATTTGGTTGAGGCAGGTTCGGCAACATTCGACGGCAATATCCTTCGTCTCACGCAAAAGGGCTATCTGATCTGTGACGAAATCTGTGCTCGCCTCATGTAGCGCATCCCCTGATTTTCATTGAAACTCAACCGTTTTTCGCCTATCTTGGTTACACTTGTTACTCACCAAATCTGTTGTTTTGTCCGAATAATCGAGGGTCTATGACGCACAAGACGTTGAATCGTATCATCGGCGCGCTGGCATTCCTTGTTCCGATGGTCATGTATGCCTTTACCATCGCTCCCACCGTCGTGTTTTGGGATGTAGGTGAGTTTATTGCTGCCGCCTACATGATGCAAGTGCCGCATCCGCCGGGTGCGCCGTTGTTCCTGATTCTTACCCGCGTAGGCATGATGTTTCCGATTGCGGAGGATCTTGCCGTGCGCGCACATCTGCTTTCTGCATGCTTGAGCGCTCTGGCAATCATGTTTGCGTACCTGTTCATGGTACGCGTGATCATCAAGATCAGGGGTTCCGCTGAAACGCTTGCGGATAAGATCACCACTTACGGGACTTCGTTTATCGGCGCCATGACGCTTGCGTTTACAACAACATACTGGGATAACTCCATTGAGGCCGAAGTGTACGGCGCAAGTATGTTCTTCCTTACTACAATCCTGTGGCTTGTTATGCGGTGGCTGGAACGTGCGAACAACGAAGGAAACGAGAAGTATATTCTTCTGATCGCGTATCTGATCGGCTTGTCGTTGGGCGTTCATTTGCTGGCCCTGCTTGCAATCTTCCCTGTGTTGATGATCATCTACTTTCAGCGGTATGAATACTCGCTCAACAGCTTTATCAAGTTTGGCGCGGTTGCCGTTGCGGTGTTCTTTGTTGTGTATCCCGGAATCGTGAAGTGGATGCCCGGAATGATGGATGGCGAGTTTCAAGGGCAGAGAAGTGCCGTGTGGGAATTTCTGCCCTGGCTGTTGTTGGGGGGCAGCATGTACGGCATTTACTACTCGTATGTTCATAAGAAGAAAACGCTGCACATTGCATTACTCTCCGGCGTGATGATTTTCTTCGGATATACGACCTACACGAGTGTCATCATCAGGGCGAATGAAAATCCGCCTATGAATGAAAACGATCCGAGCAATCTTGCGCGGTTGACTTCTTACCTTGGTCGTGAACAATACGGCGATGCGCCGTTTGTCAAGCGGCGGTACAGCCAGGAACCCCAGCATCAGGGAATCTACACCAATTACACAAGCGACATGGATTTCCTGATTCGCTATCAGCTGAATCACATGTTCTTCCGGTACATGGGCTGGAACTTTGTTGGCAGTGCCGGAGACTATCAGGATGCAGGCGTGGCCGCAAAGGATACGTTTGCCATTCCGCTACTCATAGGGTTGTTCGGATTCTACTATCACTTCAGGCGTGACTGGAAAATGGGTTTAACGCTGCTGGCCGCATTTATTATCCTTGGCCCGATACTCGCGCTGTATCAGAATCAGCAAGAGCCGCAGCCACGCGAGCGTGATTATTTCTACGTCGGGGCGTACTACATTTTTTCAGTCTGGATAGCAATCGGCCTTGTGGGGATCATCGATACGTTACGCAGGAAAATCCCGATTTCGGCAACCGCCATTGCGGCTGCAAGTGTTATCCTTTTTCTTGGCGCGATCCCGGCGAACCTCATTCGTGTGAACTTCGAGTCGCATGACCGCAGAGGAGACTATGTTGCGTGGGATTATTCGTACAATATTCTGCAAACCTGTGAGCCGGATGCAATTCTCTTCACGAACGGGGATAACGACACATTTCCGCTCTGGTATTTGCAGGATGTCGAGGGCATCCGGCGCGACGTCCGGATCGTCAATCTGAGCCTCGTGAATACTCCCTGGTATATTCAACAGATGAAGAATAAGCCGTACTACACCGAGGCGAAGGCGGTACCCATAAGTCTGTCCGATCGTCAGATTGAGGCCATCCAGCCCATTCAATTCGAAGCCAGAGCCATGTCGCTTCCCGTTTCCGCAGACGTGTATTCCAGGTTCGGCGTAACGGATACTGCTTGGGTGAACAAGGGGAGGATTGAATTCACGATGCGTCCGACTTTGCGCTTTGGCGAAGTCTCGGCGATCCGTGTTCAAGATATTCTCGTCCAGGATATCATCATGACGAACAAATGGGAGCGGCCGGTTTACTTTGCAGTGACCTGCTCGCCCGACAGTAAGATTGGCTTGGATGAATATCTATGGTTCAACGGATTGGCGTGGAGGTTGGAGCCGCACAAGATTCCCAGCCAGGATGCCGGCATCAATCCGGAGATTCTTGAAACAAATCTCTTCAATGAACCCGAAGGATTCTCCAAGACGCATCAGTACGGGTACAAGTTCCGCGGCATCAACGATCCGAACGTATACTACAACGAAAATACAACGCGGTTGATGATTAATTATCGTTCGGCGTTCATTCGCATGGCCTTGTATCACGGCAACGTCACGAACAACCCGGAAAAAGCGTTGGCAGCATTGGATCGGATGGAGTATCTTGTTCCGCGGTCGAAAATTCCTATGGGATGGGAGTTGTCGTCCGATGTTGCGGCATTCTATCTTCGTCTCGGAAGAGCTGAGACATATGAAAAAATGATTTCAGATATCGAGCCCGAATTGTTGCGCGCCATCGACCGGGGTGAGTACAATATGAGCTCGTACTACAATCCGTTCCGCGTGTTGCTGGAGATTTATGAGAATAGAAGGGAGTATGCCAAGGCGATTGATATTCTGAACCGGTTGCAGGCAATGTTTCCGGGCGACCCGAATATCTCTCAGAGAATAACAGCATTACAGGCGCTCCAATCCACACAACAAAAGACTGATACCTTAGGACAGAGTAAATGAAAAGAGCCCTCATTACCGGCGTTACCGGTCAGGACGGTTCCTATCTGGCGGAACTGCTGCTTTCGAAGGGTTACCATGTGACAGGGATGGTTCGTCGCGCAAGCACGGAGAACTTCGAGCGAATCGAACATCTTCGTGCAAAAATCAAGATTGCCCAGGCAGATTTGCTTGACCAGCTTTCGCTGATCGATCTGATCGAAGAAGCACAGCCCGATGAGATCTACAATCTCGCTGCACAGTCGTTCGTGCCGACATCCTGGATTCAACCCGCGCTGACGGGGGAATTTACAGCCCTCGGCGTTACGAAGGTGCTCGAAGCAATCCGCCTGATGAACCGGAAGATCAAGTTCTATCAGGCAAGCAGCAGTGAAATGTTCGGCAAGGTTCTGGAAATCCCCCAAACCGAAAAGACGCCCTTCTATCCCCGCAGTCCGTACGGTGTGGCGAAGGTGTACGGACATTTCATCACCGTGAACTATCGGGAAAGCTACAATATGTTTGCTGTGTCGGGAATTCTGTTCAATCATGAATCGCCGCGTCGGGGTCTGGAATTTGTGACGCGCAAGATCACCGATGCGGTTGCCCGCATCAAACTCGGTGTGGCGAAGGAACTTCGCCTCGGCAACCTGGATGCGAAGCGTGACTGGGGTTTTGCCGGCGACTACGTGGAAGCGATGTGGCTGATGCTTCAACAAAAGGAAGCGCAGGATTTTGTTATTGCCACGGGTGAAACACATTCCGTACGCGAGTTTGCGCAGATTGCTTTTGATCATGTCGGGTTGAATTGGAAGAAGTATGTGAAAGTGGACAAGAAATTCTTCCGTCCAGCGGAAGTCGACCAACTTGTCGGCAGTCCGAATAAAGCAAAAAGGATCCTCGGCTGGAAGCCCCGCGTAAACTTCGAGGGTCTCGTTCGCATGATGGTTGATGCGGACCTTGTCCGACTGCAGAACGGCAAAGGCGTCCGGTAGCCGAATGCGCGTTCTGATTACGGGTATTGATGGATTTGTAGGAAGCCATGCAGCCGACCTGTTGGTGACGGAGGGTGCAGAAGTACACGGAACGATCCTTCGCTTCGACGAGCTGCGGAATATTGCCCATCTCAAACCCTCTCTTGTACTTCATCAAGCGGACATAACGAATCCCGGACGAGTCGAAGAACTTGTTCAGTCAATTCGTCCTGAAAGGATTCTCCACATCGCCGGGCAGGCTTTTGTGCCCGCTTCGATGAGCAACCCCATGGAGACGTTTCAAGCGAATCTCATCGGAGGTTTGTCGATACTTGATGCCGCACGAAAAGTGAAGGTAGCCACCGGAACTTCGCCTTCTGTTCTTGTTGTGACGAGCGGCGAGACGTACGGCCGGGTGGCGCCGGACCGTCTGCCGATCACGGAGGATCATCCATTCTCACCGACAACTCCCTATGCTGCAAGCAAAGCCGCACTGGATATTATTGCCCATCAATATGCATACTCCTTCGGGGTAGATGTAGTCATTGTCCGCCCGTTTAACCATGCAGGACCAAGACAGAACCCCTCATTCGTTGTTTCGGATTTTGCCCGACAGTTTGCAGAAATCTCGCTGAAGAAACGCCGACCTGTGCTACACGTCGGTAACATTTCAGCAAAGCGAGATTTCACGGACGTTCGCGATGTCGTAAAGGCATATTGGAAGTTGTTTGATAAACAGTCCGATCACACTGCGTTCAATGTTTGCTCCGGCCATTCTGTTGAGATTCGTGATGTACTCGCGATGCTTCGTGAAGCAAGCGGTCTTCAGGTCGAGATAGTCCAGGAGCAACAGCGAGTTCGTTCGTACGATGTAGCTGTTGTGTCGGCAAGCTACGGTCGGTTGCACGCTGCAACCGGATGGAAGCCCGAAATTTCCCTGAGCACGACAATTGCCGATACGTACATGTATTGGATGAACGAACTCCGCCCAACTGCATCCGGTGTTACCCCCTCCCGATGAATATTCTCGTTGTCAACTGGCAGGATATCAAGAATCCGCAAGCCGGTGGCGCTGAAGTCCATCTCCATGAAGTTTTCGAGCGCATTGCGGCGAAGGGACACAGGGTAACTCTTGCCTGCTCGACATTTCCCGGGGCCGCTTCTGAAGAGAGTCTGAACGGAATCCGCGTTATCCGCAGGGGAGGGAGATTCTTGTTCAACTTCAGATTTGTGTTCGAATACCTGACGCGGTTCCGGAAAGATCGGTACGACATAGTTGTTGATGATATGAACAAGATTCCGTTCTTCACCCCACTCTTCGTACGAGAACCGATTTACGGCGTAACTCATCATTTATTCGGCAAGAGTATTTTTCTTGAGACGAATCTCCTGCTTGCTTCGTATGTGTATGGGATGGAGCAGGCGGCCGTTGCACTATATAAGAATCGACGCATCCCCTTTATCGTGGGTTCACCAAGTACGGAACGGGAACTGAAGCAGGCCGGCTTTTCTGCAGAGGAGGTGTCCCTGATACATTACGGTGTTGATCATTCCACACATCATCTCAAAGGCGCGGTCAAAAGTCCGACTCCTCTCATAGGGTATTTCGGAAGGTTGAAGAAGTACAAAAGCGTTGATCATTTTCTGTTGTCACTTCCTGTCGTGATGAATCACGTTCCGAACCTCAAGGCGGTAATCGTCGGAGAAGGAGATGACAGGCCAAGACTCGAGGCAATGGCAAGGCAACTGGGGTTGAGTAAGGCTGTTGAGTTTACAGGCTTTGTTTCGGAAGAGAGGAAAATAGCACTGTTGCAACACATGTGGCTCAAAGTCACAACATCATCGAAAGAAGGGTGGGGGCTCACGGTAATCGAAGCGAATGCATGCGGCACTCCGGTTGTAGCAAGCAATGTCGAGGGTCTGCGCGATGCCGTACAGAACGGTAAAACAGGGTTGCTTTATGAGTTCGGAAACGTGGCCGACCTTTCCTCGAAAATGCTGCAACTTCTTACAGATGAAGCGCTTAGACGCCGGCTTGCAAGCAATGCAGTTGAGTGGTCAAAAAAATTCGATTGGGATCACGCAGCAGAGGAGACCCTTGGTCTGTTGCGAAAACGGCTCGTCAGCCGATGATTGCCGGGCTACTCCTTTTTCTCTTCCTTCCGGATAATACCATAAAGCGTCTCACCCTCTCTCACCTGAAATGAAACCGTGTCATTGTTCCAAATGACTCGAGTAGCGAGAAGTTTCTTGATCTCAACAAGCTCGTAGCGCACGTCAGAGAATCCTTGCGTGAGAACCTGAACGGAGGCTTGAAGGCCGTCAAATCGTGACTCTAAAGATTGGAATCGCTTGTTGGTCGTCTGTTCGAGAGATTCGAATCGTCTGTTAGTCGTTTGCTCAAGAGATTCGAATCGTTTGTTAGTCGTCTGCTCAAGGGACTGCAATCGCGAGTTTGTTTCGCCGAGTTCTTGGCGCATTCCGTGGACTTCCTGGCGGGTAGCCTCTTGCTCGGCGCGCATACCCTTCATTTCCTCACGGGTAGCCTCTTGCTCGGCGCGCATACCCTTCATTTCTTGAAGGATCTCTTTGAGGATCTGTTCTTCCATTCAAGCCTCCTTTCTCGTATTCATATAAGAAAGTTGAACCACGAAATCAAGATAACACAAAGCCCCGCAGCGAAGGTAGCTGCAGGGCCTTGTCGAAGAGCTACACGGACGCCTGTTCAGTTGAAGATGTATCTCACTCCCAACTGAATCCTGAACACATCCGCAAGTTCGGTGGTCTGTTCGAGGGGATTGTCTAACAATTGTCCTCCTATATTTGCCAACGTATAGCGCGCCGCGCCGTCGGCAAGCGGTGCCATGGATGTTAGCGGACGTACCGTGGCGTTATTGGTGTTCTTGTATCGCTGTCCGACGCCCCACTTCTTGTTGAGCAGATTGCCGACGTTCAGAAGGTCGATTCTGAACTGAAGCGTGTTGCGCTTTTCAAGAAGATCGGTGAAAACTTCCTGCGCAATACTCAAGTCTGCCCTGTACACCATCGGTAGCATTGCTGCGCCGCGCTCGGCATACTTTCCTCGGTTCTTGCTGAGATACTTGTCGTTGCTGATGTATGAATTAAACGCGTCAATTTGCTCCTGCACGGTGAATGTCCTGCCGCTTGCAGTATACTGCACAAAATTCATCTCGCTTGCGTCACGCGGGATATAGATGAGGTCATTGGTGGCTCCGTCGCCGTTCATATCGTTGCTGAACGTGAAGCTGAAGTTTCCATACCCCAAATACGTGGCCCGGACTCCTTCCCAGAATAGCGAAATGGTTGTTGCTCCGAAGTCGAAGTATTCGAGGCGGTAGGATGCCGTTGCAAAAATCCTGTGTCCCGTTGAGCCGCCACCGAAAGCGCTTGAGTATCCGACACCCGGATTATTCGGGTCCCGGGAAATCGGGTTTGAACTCCATGATCCGAATGCAATCGAGCCGGGGTCAACCGTGTTCTTCGAGATTGCATAACTGTATGCAGCCTTTGCAAACCAGTTGTCGCTCCACGGTTTTTCCAGTGCAGCCGAGAGATTCCACGTGAATCCCACATTCTGGTTCTTCAATACAGTGGCATTCGAAATCGCATTGCCGGCCACATTGTTGATTCTGTTATTAGTCCAGCGCGGACGACTATCAACGCCGGTAAAGTTGGTTTGTGCCGCGGGCAGATTGGCATTGATATAATATACTCCGTTTACGTCACGTCCGTAAAGAACTTCCGCAGTTCCAATCAAGCCATAGGGAAGTTTCTGGTCAACCGCAAGATTGCTTCTCCAGAGTTGCGGGAACCGGAAATTCGGGTCGGTTAGCGCGAGTTCGTATGAGGTAGCCGGTGCGCCGGTAACGTTCGTTGGTTTGTAGTGATCGGGATTCGGATTGAACGGCCGTGCAGTTGTGTTGGAAACGCTCGAAAAACCTGTCAACACGCCGGTGTTTCCGATTTGATTGGAAATCCAGACGTAGGCTGGACGGCCCGTGAAAACTCCCGTTCCGCCGCGAATCTGCGTGCTGCGATCGCCCATCACATCCCAGTTAAAGCCAAGTCGTGGGGAGAAAAGTACATTCGGATCGGGCAGCTTGTCGGATTTGTATTTGACCGGGGCTCCGGTTTCATCCCTGAATGTTGTCGTATCGGCATTCGCATTCGCGTAGCCTGTTTTGCTGAAGAACGGTACGTCAATTCTCAGGCCCAGCGTCAGCTTGAGGTCATTCGTTGCTTGCCATTCGTCCTGTGCATACAAGCCGCCGTAGAACACCTTCAGCGGCTGAACCGGTTTTTCCAAACCCGGAATGTTCGACCAGCGTACTTGGAAGGTTCTCAAAGTGACAGGAGAAACCGTTCGGTTTGGGTTAGCCAGGAAATCGTTGGCATCATCGTAGAAGTCCTGCAGAGAGTTGTAGACGTACACACTTTGCGATCCCGGGAAGAAGACGTTTTCCGATTCGTACCGTTCCGCGCTTAATCCGAGCGTAATAGTATGGTCGGGTTTGTAGATCGTGAAGTTGTTCTGCAGTTGCCAACTGCTGTAACGCAGCTCATTGTTTGGCGTGAATGGCTCAAAGCCGAAAGTAGTGTAAACGGCGCTGCCCGAGAAAATATCAACCATCGGGAAGAACGTGCCCCGTGTGGCACGGCTTTCGTCGTGGTGCGAATATCCGACAATGAGGTTGTTGGCCATATTATCGCCGACGACAGCATTCCATTCACCCACGATCGATCGAATATTTTCGAGAATACCGTAGTTCGAGTTCGCGAAGTTGAGCCCGTTGGTAGTGCTTCTTCTTCCGCCAGCACCTAAGGAGGAGGAATTTGACAACAGCACATCGGTTTCCGAATCCAAATGGTTGTAGCGGAGACTGATCTTGTTGTTCTCATCAAGATTGTAATCGATTTTTGCAATAATCCTCCGGGCGGGAGTTTCGAAATCGTATCCTTCATAAGGTCCGGTGTCGTAGTTAAAATTCGTCTTCAAATAACTGCTCAAAGCATCCAGTTCGGATGCGAGGACACGTGTTGTGTTGCCGCCCACAGGTTCGCCGCCTTTGTTCGCCTTGTAGGTCGTGCCCGGTTGAGTGAGCGATTCATCTTCAAAACTTCCGAAGAAGAAGAGCTTGTTCTCGATGATCGGTCCGCCAACGCGAGCGCCTACTTGTCTGTACTTGAAGGTTCCCGGATCGCGCGACAACTCTCCCGCCTTCAGTCCCACCAAGCCTTGGTGGCGGAAGAGGTAGTAAGCAGAACCGGAAAACTCATTTGTTCCACTCTTCGTCACAGTATTGATGCCTGCGCCAACAAAGTTCCCCTGACGAACATCGTACGGTGCGATATTGACTTGAACCTGCTCAATTGCATCCAGAGAAACAGGAGCAACATTTGTCCGATCTCCCGGTGAACCTGCCAAACCAAACGAGTTGTTGAAATACGACCCGTCGATTGTTACGTTGTTCAGGCGATTGTCCTGTCCAGCAAAGGAGGTACCCGAAGCTTGCGGTGTCAAGCGTGTATAGTCGGCAAGCGTTCTGTTGATTGTCGGCAGGGCTTCAAGCGCTTCCCTCGCAACTGAAGTGGCCGCGCCGGTCCGCGAAGCATTCAAAATGGCGGATTGCTCGCCCACAACGAGAATTTCCTCGCCTGTTACTGCTTCTTCGGAGAGAGAGAAATCGAGATCGAATGCTTGAGAAAGCTGCAGAAAGACGCGTTCCTGAGCTTGTTTTTGGTATCCAACCAGCGACGCGGTCACCGTATAGGGTCCGCCGACGCGCAGGTTTGGCAATGCGTACCGTCCGTCGGTACGTGTGCTTGTTCCGTATGTCGTTCCGCTGGGAGTGTGAACGGCGACCACGTTTGCGCCCGGAAGCGCTTCGCCGCTTTTGCTAATTACCTTCCCGTTAATGGCAGCAGTCGTAACGCCCTGTGACAAGGCGGTTTGGGTTGCCATCACACAAAGGAAGAGGATCAACGTACAAACTGTACTTGAAGTCCTCATAGGGGAGTTCCTTATATGAGTTAATGGATTTGTGAATTGTGGTTTTGGATTTGCTTTTCAAAGAATCGCACCAGATGTGGTGCAGGATGGATCCTCAGGGTTGGCTTCTTGAGGCTGCAGAAACTTACACAAGCCAAAACTCAAAAACAAGTCCCGCCGTGTTATCGAATCGTAAATTTTGAACTGACTTGCGGTATTGCAATTCGATACAGTTTTCGATTATATTGAATTGTGCAACTGTTCTTTCCTTATTTCCTCAGGAGTTTTACTATGGCAGACGCAACAACTCAGTCAGCACCTGCAAAAGCCAAGAAGCGTCCGCGTGAACTTGCCGTCATCAACCAGGCGGGATGTACCGGATGCGAAGTCTGCATCGAATTCTGCCCGGTGGATTGCATGCTTACTGTCCCCGGTCCGGAATACGACGTGCACAAGAAACTTGTCGAGATTGATTTGGATATTTGTATCGGGTGCAAGTTGTGCGTGAAATACTGCCCGTGGGAAACCATTGAGATGATTCCGAGCGGTGAAGCGCTACAGGTCGCTGTTGAATGGACGGAGCGTTCCGTGTTACCTGATGCAGAGTGGATTCGAGGATCAGGGATTGAAGTTGTTGAGAAAGGGCCTTTGCCTCTGCCGGGGAGCAAGGTCGAAGTCGGCTGAATTGGCAACAAATACACAAAACAGCATTCATTGATTCTCTTACCGATTTTCATTAAAATGAGTGCGGAAAAGTCGCTGGCGTAGCTCAGTTGGTAGAGCAGCTGATTCGTAATCAGCAGGTCGACGGTTCAAGTCCGCCCGCCAGCTCAGGTATTGTATCTCAATGTAGAGACGTTCGAATGAACGTCTCTACGTGTTTTTGGAGAAGAGAATATGTTCGACATTGTGATTATCGGTGCAGGCCCCGCCGGACTTGCTTGCGCAATAGAAGCCAAGAAGGCCGGCCTATCTGCGGTTGTGCTGGACAAGGGCAGCGTTGTAGATGCTATCCGTCGCTTCCCGACCGGTCTGATTTGGTTCTCGACCCCCGAGCTGCTGGAGATCGGCGATGTTCCTTTCGTCATTCCGTCAACACGTCCGACACGGGTCGATACCATTAACTATTATCAACGCGTTGTGTTCCACTATCGTCTCGATGTGCGAACTCTCGATGGAGTCGAGAAGGTGCAGAAGCAAGAATCCCACTTCACCATCACAACACAACGCGGCAAGGTGTATGAAGCCAGGCATGTCGTGGTTGCGACCGGCTACTACGATAATCCCAACAAGCTCGGAGTTTCGGGCGAGGAATTGCCGAATGTCGCGCATTATTATCGCGAGCCGTTTGAGTTCTTCGGGATGGATGTTGCAGTCGTTGGCGGGAGGAATTCTGCTGTCGAGGCGGCTCTTGATCTGTACCGGCATGGAGCCCGCGTAACATTGATTCACCGCGGGCCTGAACTCAGCAACGGCGTGAAATACTGGATTCTTCCCGATATCGAAAATCGAATAAAGAATGGCGAGATTCGCGCTCTTTTCAATACAACCGTAAAGGAAATCGGGCAAGATTGCATTACAGTGCAAACATCTGACAAATACGAAGAACTGAAGAGTGATTTCGTGTTTGTCCTAATTGGCTTCCACCCGAGCACAATGCACCTCAAGAAGTACGGAGTTGAGATCAATCCCGACAACCTTGCCCCGGTTCACACTCCCAACACGCTGGAGACTAATGTGCCGGGACTCTATGTTTGCGGCTCAATTGTCGCCGGGAGAAACAACAATAAGATTTTTGTTGAGAACGGCAGACTGCACGGCGCTGTTATCGTTTCGGCTATTCTTGCGAAACAGCACGAAAACCAAGCGTGATTCTTGCAAGAGGATCTCATCGGCAATATCCGACCACTCATTGATTCTGACCCTCTTTTTGGCTAATTTGTGCGCCAGAAATTCATCCAACCCACATTATCTCCACGAGAAAGGAACTGAATGAACGAAGGCAAAATCGTCCAGATTATCGGACCGGTGGTTGATATCGACTTCTCCGGCGGAAAACTTCCCGCAATTCTGAACGCACTTAAAATTCCCCGGCCGGTTTCAAATGGAAAAACCGAAGATCTGATTGTAGAAGTGCAGCAACATTTGGGCGATAACATCGTTCGTACGGTTGCCATGGATTCCACGGACGGGTTGGCGCGCGGCGAGAAGGCTATTGATATCGGCGGACCGATTACGGTTCCTGTTGGTCCTGAAGCATTAGGCAGGTTGATTAACGTAACCGGCGAAGGCATTGACGAGTTGGGACCGATCAATACCAAGCAACGCTATCCCATTCATCGTCCCGCCCCGAAATTTTCAGATCTCTCCACGAAGAAGGAGTTGTTCGAGACCGGCATCAAGGTTATTGATCTTCTCGAACCCTATTCAAAAGGCGGGAAGACAGGACTCTTTGGCGGCGCCGGTGTCGGCAAGACGGTTATCATCATGGAGCTCATCAACAATATTGCAAAGCAGCACGGCGGCTTTTCTGTGTTTGGCGGCGTTGGCGAGCGTACTCGTGAAGGAAATGACCTCTGGCTTGAAATGAAAGAGTCTGGCGTGTTGAATAAAACCGCGTTGGTGTTTGGCCAGATGAATGAGCCTCCGGGAGCGCGCTCGCGTGTTGCGTTGACAGCGCTTACCATCGCGGAGTATTTCCGCGAAGAAGAAGGAAAGGACGTGTTGCTCTTCATCGACAACATCTTCCGGTTTGTGCAGGCGGGTTCTGAAGTTTCGGCCCTGCTCGGGCGTATGCCTTCTGCAGTGGGATACCAGCCGACCCTCGGTTCGGAAATGGGAGAACTTCAGGAGCGCATTACTTCAACCAAGAAAGGCTCCATCACGTCGGTGCAGGCAATCTATGTGCCGGCTGACGACTTGACCGACCCGGCACCGGCAACCACATTCTCCCACCTTGATGCTACTACGGTGTTGAGCCGCCAGATTTCCGACCTTGGCATTTATCCAGCAGTCGATCCGCTCGACTCTACATCGCGTATCCTCGACCCGCTTGTGGTGGGTGAGGAACACTATGCAGTTGCCAAATCTGTAAAGCAAATCCTTCAGACGTACAAAGACCTTCAGGATATTATCAATATCCTCGGTATGGATGAACTTTCGGATGAGGACAAACTCACGGTATCCCGCGCCCGCAGAATTCAGAAATTCCTCTCGCAGCCGTTCCATGTTGCCGAGCAGTTTACCGGCATCCAAGGCAGGTATGTGAAGTTGGAGGACACGATCCGCAGCTTCAAGGGCATCATCAATGGCGAATACGATCACCTGCCTGAGAATGCGTTCTACATGGTCGGGGGCATTGAGGAGGCCGTGGAAAAAGCAAAGGCAATGCAGAACTAGCCATGTACGAAAAACTGTTTCAGTTGGAAATTCTGACGCCCGGAAAAGTCGTTTTCAAGGACGAGGCGTCGAGCCTTAGCGCCCCGGGTGCTGCCGGAAACTTTCAGGTACTCTTCAATCACGCTCCGTTTCTTTCCGCGCTTGATGTTGGCGAGATCAAGGTGAAGGACAAAAGCGGCTCCGACGTATCCTATGCAACAAGTGGCGGCTTTGTTGAAGTGAAGCAGAATCATGTTGTTGTGCTGGCTGATGCTGTCGAACGAAGCGACGAGATTGACGTCGAGCGTGCGAACGCTGCGAAAGAACGGGCCCAGCAACGCTTGAAGTCGATGCACATGGATGTTGACCTGGAGCGCGCTCGGCTGGCGTTGGCCCGGGCAACGAACCGGTTACGTCTCACTCAAAAGGATTAATGAGAGACAAAGACAGACGACGAGGAAGCCCTATTCCGTTCGAAGCGGGATGGGGCTTTTTCTCATTAGTAAATGGAAAATTCGAGAACACGGAAGCGAGAAGCGTATGAGTAATATCTATCCGGTTATCATGGCAGGCGGCATCGGAACACGGTTCTGGCCCCGCAGCCGCGAAAAGTCACCGAAGCAACTGCTTGAAATCATCGGCAAAGGAACGCTGATTCAAAACACGGCGAAGCGCTTCAACAACTTCGTTCCAAAGGGAAATATCCTTGTTGTTACCAACCGGAATCAGAAGACACTTGCTGCAAAGCAGCTGGAGGAAGTACTTATCAAGGAAGATCAGATTATTGCGGAGCCGGTCGGCCGGAACACCGCCGTGTGTATAGGGCTTGCGGCTTTGCATATACGTCGGCGTGACCCTAACGGAGTGATGATCGTTCTGCCTGCCGATCATCTCATTGAGAACACAATTGAGTATGAGCGGGTAATCCGGCTGGCGGTGGAAATTGCACAGGATTCCGACAATCTGATTACGGTCGGAATCAAACCGCAATATCCCGAAACGGGGTACGGCTATATTCAGATGTTCAACGAGGAAGGCGAGCACAATCCGTTCTTCTCCCGCGGAGTTTTCAAGGTAAAGACTTTTGCCGAAAAGCCTACCCTGCATGTCGCCGAGAAATTTCTTGCCAGCGGCGATTTTCTGTGGAACAGCGGCCAATTTGTGTGGCGCGCAGATCTCATCCTCAAGAAATTAGAGGAATTCCTGCCCGATCTCTATGCAGAGTTGATGAAAGTCGATGAGACAATCGGCACGACCCAATACAACGCAACGTTGGAAAAGGTGTATGGCATTATTCGCGGCATCTCAATAGATTACGGCGTTATGGAGAAGGCGAAAGATGTCTATGTCATTCCCGGCAACTTCGGCTGGAGTGACATAGGCTCTTGGGATGAGGTGTTCAAGATGTCGGGGAAGGATGAACAGGGCAATTCCATTACAGGCAGCGTTATTCAGAAAGACACCCAAAATTGCTATATCTACTCCCAAAACAAGGTCATTGCGACTGTGGGTGTTGAGGATTTGATCGTGGTTGACACAGGGGACGCTTTGCTCATTTGCAAACGAGGAATGTCGCAGGAGGTAAAGGATATTGCGGATTATCTGAAACGAAAACAAATGAACGAGTACTTGTAGCCATGAAGCCGGCGCTTAATTTTGCGGTTTTCGGTATCGTTTTTTCGATTTCGTTCTTCCTTTCATCGTGCTCGTCGGGATATTCTTCCCGAGAAGATGATGGCGTCGAGCAGGGTATTGCATCGTACTATGCTCATGACTTTCATGGCCGCACAACCGCGAATGGCGAGATTTATGATATGAACACTCTGACGGCGGCTCATCCGACCTTGCCGTTCAATACACGGGTTCGAGTGACGAATCTCGACAACAACAGAAATGTCGAAGTCCGGATCAATGATCGCGGACCGTTCAAAGGCGGGCGTGTTATTGATCTCTCATACAAAGCAGCGAAAGAAATCGGCTTGATTCTAAACGGAACCGCCCCGGTAACAGTTGAAATTCTTGAACTCGGCCCTCCAACCCGAAGATAATACGCTATGGCGAAAAGCCTCATAACGGAAGCAATGGTTCGGCAGGCGATTTCTTCCGGTGAGAAGAAGATGAACGTACCGAAAGAGGCGATTATTACCCCTCTCGCCAGAGAATTGGCATTGGCAAAGGGCATCGAATTCTCTTCTTCGGCAGAACACCAACCGGCCTTCAAGACGCCTGAATCCGTCAGCCCTACCCTGGAATCATCATCAAAAAAGAACGCTGTGGTCGCGTTTGGTAGTGACCACGGCGGTTTCCAACTCAAAGAACAACTGAAGAAACACGCCGAAGGGCTTGGTTACAAGGTTCTGGATGTGGGGACATCTAATGAGGAGCCTTGCGACTACCCTGATTTCGCCTATGCCGTTGCACAGGCCGTATCTTCCGGCGAGGCATGGAGGGGCGTAATGATTGACGGGGCTGGTATTGGTTCATGTGTTGTAGCTAACAAGGTTCCAGGGGTAAAAGCCGCCTGCTGCCATAACGAGTTCGTTGCGCGCAATGCACGGGAGCATAACGATACCAATGTTCTGACACTGGGAAGTCGAGTTGTTGGCTCCGAGGTATGCAAGGAAATCCTCAAAATCTGGCTGGAAACGTGGTTTTCAGGTGGCAGACACAAGCAGAGGGTGGAAAAAATTGATGAAGTTGAGACACGATTCTTGAAGCGGAATTGAAGAATTTTCATTGGAGGTTGTTCAGGTCAGTCGCCGGCTGGCCTTTTTTTGTTGTCAGAATGTCACCTGTGATGGGTAACATGGTTAACAAATGCTAACTTGATTATACTCTCCCAGAGTTCTTATCTTGGTACGGTTTCAGAATGTGAACCACGTCAAGTGAAAGCAGTTATTTGGCATAGTTAGGGCTGGATAATAATTCACTCAAAACAAATTGGAACGTTCTTTGGAAGTTGCATTCAGAAACAGCAAAAAAGGGATTTTGATGGAAAGACATTCCAACATATTGCTGGCATTCGCCGCCTTAGTGTTGGTCGGTTGTACGCCGACCACAGAAAGCGTGGTGAAGCGAGCTGGTGTGGTGGATGGAATAGAAGGTGTGGGAGTGGGGTTCGCAAACGTTGTTGCGTCACCAGACGCCGGATCCGTGGCAAATACACCCAAGCTGGACTGGGCTTCACGAAACATCATCCGGAGCTACGGCGATACCATCAAGAAGTACTCAGAGCGCTACGGGTTCGATTGGCGCTTGACCTTGTCGGTTATGAAGGCCGAATCAAGCTTCATCGATTCTGCGGAAAGCGAGAAGGGGGCTCAGGGCTTGATGCAAATCATGCCCGGAACGCAGGAATACGTTGTGAGAGTTCTCGAAATCGACAATGCGGTTGAACCACGGAACAACATCAGGGCGGGAATCTTCTACCTGAGCCGTCTCTACAGGTACTTTGAGGATGCCGACGAGAACGACCGGCTGCGTCTCACTCTCGCTGCATATAATGCCGGTCCCGGAAGGGTCTTCGATGCCCAAGAAGTTGCACGGTATCTGAACAGTGACCCGACACGCTGGCAGTCGGTACGGGACGCGTTACCCTTACTTTCGAGCCGGTACTACACATTACACGAAAATGTGTGGCCTGAAAGGAGACCGAAATCCGGTTCGTTTGGCGGACACCGGGAAACGGTAACGTACGTAGAGAAGATCATGAACTATTACGACGAGTATCGCTTGGTATTGGATTAGTCGAGAGAGGAAGTGTACTAAGCGCAGGCGCCCGCCAAAAGCGGGCGCTTTTTTTTGCTCTTCGGCTGAAGTTACGGAAGGAGAATAGCGCACGCAAGAACCGTCGTCCAGATGCCATCCTTGTGGCCTTCTGCCGACTGTGTGACGTTGTATGTTTTGACGATCTTGCCGCTCATTTTATACTGCTTTTCACGTTCGTCCCATGCAATGTTGGGGTCGAACTCGACTCCAAGTGTTGTTGCCAGCATTGTTGCCGCCAGGTCTTCGGCATAGTCGCCTGCCCGTTCATCGGTTTCGCCGAAGGGATGGTGTTCGGAAAGATATCCGTACTGGTTTGGGTCTGCCGGCTGGGCCACGCCAATGGATGCCGCGATTAATCTGTTCGGCTCATTTGTCGCATTGCGGGCCATGACGGCAAATGTAATCTGACCGGGCTGGAGCAGCCGTAGTCCATCATCAGCCGGAATGCGTTTGCAGTTCGGCGGATAGATGCTTGAAACCGTTACCAGATTGCATTTCTCTATGCGGGCATCCCGCAACGCAAGCTCGAAGGATTGCAAATAGTCCTTGTGTCGGCCCACTCCCTTCGTGAAAAACATCTTACCCGGAACGTACACGTTCTCATCTCCATTCTGATAGTAAATAAATAGAATTGCAGTTGATTACTCTGCTTTGATTACCTTGAGGAACTTCCTTTTTCCAACTTTAACAATCACGCCTGTTCGAATCGTGACAACCGCCTTGTCGCTGTCGATCCTCACCCCGTCGATACTCACGCCGCCTTGTTCGATCATCCGCCGGGCCTCGCCGTTGGAAGCGACGAGCTTCGTATCGGTCAAGAGCTTGAGTATCCCGACCGATCCGTTTTCTGTCTGAATGGTTGCTTCATGAATTTCATCCGGCACATCCTTCTTCACAAAAATCCGGTCGAATTCCTCCTGGGCATTCTGGGCTGCTTCTTCGCTGTGATACATTGCAACCAGCGTTCTGGCGAGGCGCCTCTTCACATCTCTCGGATTCGTTTTCGGATTGCTGAGCAACGACCTGATTTCGCCGAGCTCGGTCAAGCTGACATCGGTGGCAAGAACAAAGTAATCGTAGATCAGGCTGTCGGGGATGGAAAGGGTTTTGCCGAAAATCTCTTTGGCCGGTTCGTTGATGCCAATAAAATTGTCAAGCGACTTGCTCATCTTCTCAACCCCGTCCGTGCCGGGAAGGATCGGTAACGTCACAGCGACTTGCGGGTGCAATCCGTACTCACGCTGAATATCTCTGCCGACAAGAAGATTGAACTTCTGGTCGGTTCCGCCCAACTCAATATCCGCGGCAACCGCAACAGAGTCCATTGCCTGTGCGAGGGGGTAGAGGAACTCGTGAACACTAATCGGCTCTTGAGCTTTGAACCGCTTTTCAAATTCGTCTCGTTCCAGCATTCTCGCCACGGTATATTTGCTTGCCAGCGAAATAACATCGGCGAAGCTCATCTTGCCGAGCCACTCGGAGTTGTAGAGCATCTGCACCTTCTTGGTGGAGAGAATTTTCATTGCCTGCTCGAAGTAGCTCTGTCCATTCTTGCGCGTCTCTTCAAGGGTCAATGTCGGACGCGTTTTGTTCCGTCCCGATGGATCGCCAATCATTCCCGTAAAATCGCCGACAATCAGAATTGCCTGATGCCCGATATCCTGAAAATGGCGGAGTTTTCGAAGCACCACCGAATGCCCGAGATGCAAATCCGGCCGGCTCGGGTCACAACCGAGTTTTACTCTGAGCGGAACTTGTGTCTTGAGAGAGTGTTCGATTTTCTGGACGAGAGCTTCTTCAGGGATTACCTCGGCGGCACCGCGCCGGATGATATCCATCTGTTCATTGAGGGGGGGAAAAGACACTATAGGTTACCTTGCATACTTTCTTCGTAAATCACGCTTTACTTCACGTTCGGCAATATCTGCACGCTTGTCGTACGATTTCTTTCCTTGCGCAACGCCGATAAGGACTTTTGCCACATTGTTCTTGAAATACACTTTCAGGGGGACGAGTGTAAGCCCCTTTTGCTGCATTTTTGCGACAAGTTTTCGAATTTCACTCTTGTGGAACAAGAGCTTTCGTGTTCGCACAGGATCAACATTGGAATAGCTTCCCTGTTCATAAGGGGAAATGTGCATGCCAAAAAGCCACATCTCCCCGTTTTTGAGACTTGCGTAGCCGTCGGTGAGGTTGGCTTTTCCCTGTCGCAGCGATTTTACTTCTGTTCCTTTGAGTACAAGACCTGCTTCGTAGGTGTCGAGAATGGTATAGTCGTGTCGGGCTTTGCGATTTGTGGTGACGAGTTTTTCCTCTTCCGGTTCTGCCATCTCGTTCCGAAAAAATGTGTGCATAGTATATCAAAATTGAGTAGGAAAATCAATGCACAGTCGGCACGAGGTCCCGTAAAAATACCACGGATGGGGTATTGAGCAGGAAGCCCTCAATGCTAAATTTGTTACCAACAGAGGCAAGCAATAATTCCCTGCATGGTCCGCATCGCAAGGGGGATGAGCATATTCAAACCACTAAAAGGGGGAACCCATGAAGCAACTCAAATTTCTGACTATTCTTTCTGCAACATTTCTTTTCATAGTTGCAGGGTGCAAGAAGGATGAAGGCAATCCGGCAGGGCCTGGAACCACAACGCCGACACAACCGGCAGCACCCACTCCGACGTCGTATAACGGCACGTCGCCCACCAATGTGATGGCGGTTGTTCGGACAAGCACGCAGCAAACGGTTCCTGTTCTCGGGACAATTACCGTTGACGCAAATGCCGCCACGGCAGTGTTTGGAAGTCCGGGAACGGACAAAGGCAACGTCACCGTCACTGTCGGCGGGTCTGCTACGCAACTCGGAAAGTTGACTGTAAGCGGAGCCGTGTCGTACATTTTCCCCGATCCGGCCAACCCGACGGCTATTCTCACACTGGGTGGCAGTGCTCAAGCGGTAACCTTTGCCGTGGCAAATTATGCGCTTTCGCCCAACGGTACGGTCGCAGTCCCGGGACAGTTGACGCTGACGGCACCGGCTGTCAATGCGAGCGTGCCTCGCAACGCCACGCTGAATGTAACATGGACAGTCAGCGGCGGTGCAGGTTCCCGACATGCGATTTTCATTGCTGATGCACAGGGACACACACTTTTCAAGGATGGCGTTGCCAACGGTTCGGGTTCATTCTCGGCAGCCGAACTTGCGGGCTTCAGTGCGGGCACGGCTTGGGTGTATGCGCTGACCTACAATTTCAACCTTGTGAATTCGAATGATGCGGTGATCGTCGGCGAGGCGGTTGCCATTAACCAGATTACGTTGCAATAGTCGGTTATCAGAAGAATTCCAGCAAACCTCATCGTAGCGGAGGGGAGGGGTCAACCGTCGGACCAGCGGGTGATGTTCCTCCCTTTTCTTCGATGGGGTTTTAGCGTGCTCCGCGTGACACAATTCACCGTACCAATAACAATCCCAAGGATTCATTATGAAAGCAGGACAACGCATGGCGTGCTTGCCGGCGCTACTTCTTTTCTCCATTCTGTTGATAAGCGGCCTCACGTACGGTGGCAAGAATCCCCACAATGTGTGGACTCTGGAGACGAAAGAAGATGTCGAGGCGAAGTACTTTTTGGAAGACGGAAAGTACTTCTTTGTTCGAGCGGAGGATTGGATGCATTTCTTTGACGGAGAAAACGGAACGGAACTCTGGAAGCTGCGGATTCCTGATTACGAACCGGCGGGCCTTCACATGCTCTGGAATGAGAAGGATTACATCGTGAGCAATGAAAACGAAGAACTCGTCTGCTACGATGTGTACACAGGCAAAGTGAAGTGGCAACAGAAGTATACCGACATCGATCAGGATGACTACAACGACATGGACAACACCAAGGCAGGCGCCCTTCTATATTACGACGATATGGCGTTGTGTGTTGATTTCAGCAGCGGAAAGGAACTCTGGCGCCGCGAGATTCGATTTGACAAGAATCGTGTCGACAAAGGCTTGTCGACCCTGTGGTACACGTGGGGGGATGAGATTGGGAACAGATTCCTCTTTGCCACAAGAGACGGCATGCTATTGCTGGATGCAAAAACAGGAAAAGAATTGTGGAAGAAAGAAAAAGACGGCGAGCTTTCGGACAAAGAAGAGATTGATGCAGTGAATTTCTACGGCTCGAAAGCGCTGTTGATGTACGATAATGATATGATTGGATTTCTCGACCTGAAAGGGGGCAAGGAACTTTGGACGAGGAAGGTGGAAATCGGTGATATCGAAGGATATTCGACCATTGAGAACGCCGGTGGCTCGGATTACCTCCTGCTCTCGCTTGACGATACCCAAACAATGATCAATCTTACCACAGGCCAAATTGCGTGGGAAACAAAACCCGATCAACTGGTCGGCATCCTTACCAAGTATCGCGTGATGGGTGACGGGAGGAATGTTGTGTGTTACTTCAAACAGAAGAATGCGCCGAAGGAACGAGGCACCTATCTGGTTCTTTACAACATTGAAATTGCCACAGGGAAGGTGAACTACAAGGAGAAAATCGCCTTTACGGAATGGGCTCCTGCCACCGGCTTCGCCAACTTCCTCTCAAAAGCGCTGACAGGCAAGAAGGCATTTGAGGCAGCGGACTATGGTTTTGTCTTCTCCGAATACGAAGTTGACGGAGATGTCGTGTTCCTGATTCGTGGAACAAAAGGGGCCGGCGATATGGCGGATCCTCTCAGTCGCAAGGGAGATGGGGAAGGGCTTGTGCGCATCAATCTCAACAGCGGAAAGGTGGCTTACCGGTCCTACTTCCCGCTCAACAAAGAAAGCTCCTTTTGGACGAAGGCGAATTTCGACATCAACGCGGCGCCTGAACCGGAAATTGCAGGGGACAACATCTACCTTGTGGGTGCCGAGCGGGTCGTTTCTGCTAATCTGAAAACAGGGAAAATAAACTGGAAGATTGATGACGATCTCGGCTTCCCCGTTGATTGGGGTATCATCGATAACACGATATACCTCAAAGTCGGGTATCAGGCATTCGATATTTCCATTAATGCGAAAAGCGGAAACATTGATGCGAAGAAATCGTGGAACAAAGATCCGTACCGCATCTATGCCATTGATGCATCAAACGGCAAAACAATCTGGAAGATAGATTTCAAGTATGATCCGGGACTTGCCATGAAGGGTGGCTCGGTCAGCATTGATCCTGTTACGCGAACAATGATCGGTGCCGACGAGGAACATTTGTTTGCGGTTCGTCTCACCCGGGATGCCGGCGGCAAGAAGCTCTGGTCGCTGAACTTTGACAAAGACCTGAAAGTAGGGGAACTTGACCACGAGGACTGTTATGCCGTAACCCGGACATCCTCCTCATCAACTTCCGTTGGGTGGAATTACACGACGACGACAACAAGCTACTCAGCAACTGCCCAGCACGTATTGTATCCCGTTCTTCGCGGCGATCACATTGTTGTATTCGGTCCGGATGGCGTTGCTTCTGTGAGCATGGACGGCAAAGTTCAGTGGCGCACGGAATGGAAGTGGGCAGGCAAGAAGGTCACGCTGCCTCCTCAATTTCTGAACAACGGAAAGATTGTGTATATGGTGAAGGAAGATATCCAATTGATGGATGAGAAAACGGGGAAGATCCACTGGAAGGAAGAGGATGATTACGATGCCACCCCGATCATTCCCCCGAATAACAAGTTCCTGTACATGCTCGAGAAAGATGAAATTCGGGTCTACAGAATGGCGGAGTAATTGAATCGCGTTGCGCGTAGGGGCGACGCTCCGGTCGCCCCTACAGCATCTGTTTCCGCAGCTCGCTTTCCATTTTGACTCCCAGAAGCACCCGCCGGATAACTCCTTCGCTCACAATCACCGTTGTGGGTGTAGCCATCACTCCAAATGCACTGGCCGTCGGCTTGTCTTTGGAAATATCTACCTTGAATATATTCGGCAGTTCCATCCTGAGTCTGTCAATAGTAGGGGTAAGCTTCTTGCATTGACTGCATGTCGGACTGAAAAAGTATGCCAACACTTTTTCGCCTCGTGCTATCGCTTCTCCGAGCGGGCCCGTGATGCCTTCAATCCTCTTTCCTGTATTGCGTTTTGATTTCCAGAGGGCATAGAGTTGCACAGCGAGGAGCAACAACAAGAGAGTAGTGAGTATGGCGAATATGCCGGTCATGCCGACGGCTTTTCAGAGTCTCTGGGTTTGGAAGACCAGCCGGCCACCGCACCGATCAATGCGCCGTATCCCGTGCTGATGTACGGGTTGGAAGTAATCGGGCAGGAGCCGCCGAGACACCCAATGTAGTAGTAGTACGCGTACCCGCCGATGGCGCCGAGAAGCGCGACGAGTGTACGTTTCAGCCAAATGTTCATGCCATTTCCTTTTCAACAAGTTCTCTGTTCATCTCATAAACGAGGGCATCGAGAGCTTCGCTTGTCCACCCTTTATCAAGCGCAAGTTCCTCCAACGTACCCCATGTCGGCTCGCCGCAAACCAGACAGGGGAGATTCCGGCTGATGAGAAACTTCACCGATCCGGGAAACAGGTCGATGAGCTCTTCAATGCTGATCGTTCGTTCTATGCGAGTCACGTTCTTCTCCGAACATACGACGGATGACATCTCCAATATACGCCCTCGTTGCCTGCATAACGAGGGCGCTCGAACACTCTTGTTCAAATCTGCTGCACAGTGTCTCGCCCACTTTCCGTGCGTCGGCCTCCGAGGTGGATGTTCTCAGCATCGTTTCTGCCTCGGCACAATACTGTTTGAGCAGTTCTTGCTGGGGGTCGGGCGGTTTATGAACAAGGGTTCCCATCGCTTAGCCTTATTCTACTTGCTCTTCGTGGTTGTAGAGAGCTTGAACGGCATGTACAACGGGCAGAAGCCGATGGCGCTTGTCGCCAGAAGAATAATCGCCAAGATGCCAAGTACAACGCCGAGCGTGCCGCTGATGGTTCCATTCAAAAGAAGGAATCCGAGTATGAGAGCCGCAACAACACGTAGGATGCGGTCAGTTGTTCCCATGTTCTTTTGCATGATTTGTTACTCCAATCTGGTGGTGAGATCCGGCAAACGCCGGGTGAATTCTGCGGATAAGATGACGAGGGCTCGCCGAAAGGGTCAAGAAATCTATGACTTACGGCCTCTTCCCGCTCCAGGTTTGCCGTGTGCGGCCTCGAGAATAGCAAGGTCGATAACCTTATGCAATTTCCGGTGTGTTTTGAGCGGGATAGACGGACCTTCCTGTTTCTTGTAGAGAAGGATAGTCTTCTTCAGAGAATCGAGATATGCAGTACAATTCGGGCAGGAGTCGAGATGTTTTTTGATCGCCCGGCATTTCGGGCTGTTCATGTCCGCATCCAGATTCAGACAAATGTACTGGTACACTCCTTTGCATTTCATGTTACGTCTCCTCCGAAATCATATACGGGTTCAACCGGTCCCGCAGAAACGCCCGAGCTCTTCGCAGCCGTGATTTTGTCGCTTCAACCGAGATACCGAGAATCTTCGCCGTCTCCTCATTCGTATTTCCTTCCACATCTCTCAACACAAACACCACACGATAGTCGACAGGGAGTTTAAGAATCGCATCGTCCAGCACGTCTTTCAATTCACGCTTTAGCAGTGTGTCGGCGGGCGTTTCTTCCCACCGGGGGGTGGTATGCCTGTGTGTCCCATCATCGGTTACCGGCGGATGGTCGTACGATTCAAGCACCGCATCCATCTTCCGGCGCCGTCGCTTCATCAAACAATGATTGGCCGTGATCCTGTACAACCATGTCGTCAGCTTCGAGCGTCCGTCGAAGGAGTCGAGGCTGCGATACATGCTGATAAAAGTATCCTGCAATGCTTCTTCCGCTTTTTCCTTATCCCTGCACACTTTGTAGGAGAATCGGTACACTGTCTCTTCGTAGCGCTTGACGAGGGATGTAAACGCGGCCTTGTTTCCCCGTTTTGCCTCGAGTACAAGTTGAGCGTCTGATGCCGTCTGAACTGTTTTCACTGATATGATGATGTGAAAAGTGAAAGGTGTCAGCATCAACCTACTAAAACTCCGTCTCGTCTGCAACGTCGCTGCACAAATGTAATTTGGCGAAACGAACGCGCGGTTCTGTATAACCAATATCTCCCATCAACAAAAACCCCCCGAAGCGCTGAAATCAGGTAAAGGCATGGTTGTTGATTCTTGTGTTGAGGGGCGTCACAGTCCCGAAGGAGAAGAGAAGGAACGGTATGCGACTTGAGCAATTGATTGACAGACTTGCGAAACACAAAAGGCTGCAGGCCCTGCTTGCCGATACATCGCATTTGCCTGTGGACAATCTCGTTGATACGTTGGTGAGAGAATTCGAGTATGTCATCGACCGCTACTCCTCCTGGAGTGAGTTTGCGGGGCAGGTACGCAGAATCGAATCGGAGAAGGTGAAGACTCCTTCCTTGTCATACAGCGTGGCGGAACGAGGTAGTACTCCGGCTACGTCCACGGGTGACCCGCAATTACTGCACATCAAGCCGATAAAGATCGAAGTTCCATCCATAGATGTGCATGAAGCAGCAAGAAAATTGGTTGCCAAACGTGAAGATGAGACACGGAAGAAGCACCTGCGCAAGCAATTGGATGAAGCGGAGCATCTCATCCAATCTGAAATCGAAAAGGAATGGGAGGCGAAATCAGGCGACGTGCAAACGCGTGCGGAAGAATTCAAAACGGTACAGAAAGTCCTGCGCAAGCCGGTTGTGTTCCGTCCGCCTGCAGAAGCGAAGCCTCAACAACCGGAAGTTGTAATGCCCTCCCCGCCGGATTTTTCGGACGAGGATTTGCTGTATCTCCACGGTGCAGCGTTGGCTGAAGAAACAACCGACACCGCGCGTATCGTACCGATCGATGCGATCCAAGGCATTGACGCGAGCGGGCCGATGTTTTCCTTCGATGTTCATGGCCTCAGGCTCTATGTGAGTAAACTGCAAAAAGAGGAACTCAGTGTCACCCGGTCGGGTATGCTTCTGCTGAATAAGGAGGGATCGCTTCACTATCGGGAAGAACATGAAGTTATAATCAACAGACTCCGGAACGAAGAGATGATTGTCCCCTTTGAGTTCGGGACGGTTGTGCGGGGAAAGGAAGATCTCCAGCGGAAAGCTGCTTCTCTGGCCTCCGCGTTGCGGCCCGGCATTTCCTCGGAAGGGAAATCGAGTACGTGGCTCGTCCGGTTGCGTGCTCACGATGCACGCGTCACCAAAGTGATTTCAGGGGTGGCTCCTGCGACAAAGGTTCAGGAGCGGGGGCGGGAGGAAAAACGGCCGTCAAAACGGTCGGATGTGAAGACGCTTGAAAAACTCCTTCAGCACGAGCGAACCGTAGCAGAGTCAATTCATGCACTGCTAACAGGCGTGAGCCTCTCATCCGAGGTGTCGTTACTTGTCAACATCGGAAACGGTACCTCGGAAGATTGGAAGACAATACTTGAAGCGTCATATGAAATTCCGATCATCAACCGGTCGAAGTTTTTCTCGGATATCGTTGAATTGCAGAATGAGTACCGCAAGGCGGGTCTCATGTTCGAAGTCCATGGCCCATCCGGACGCTTCAGCATGAGTTCAGAATCTGCGGTGACTCAGGCTGTTTCCGCTTGAACATCGGCCTCGGTCATTTCTTCATCAACCTCAATGTGCAGATCATTCGGCCTGCAGCAGATCTGGCAATCTTCGATATAGTGTTGATGAAGGCCGCCCGTTCCATCGACTACG
>JAHBUR010000026.1 GCA_019637975.1 Bacteroidota bacterium
TCAAAGCTGCTGCAGGCGGAGGCGGAAAAGGAATGCGGATCGTGCGTTCTTCCGATGAACTCTCGTCTTCCTTTTCCGCAGCACAGTCCGAAGCACGTTCTGCATTCGGTGATGGAAGAGTATATGTTGAGAAGTACCTCGACAATCCGCGCCACATCGAGTTCCAGATTCTTGCCGATAAACATGGCAACATAGTTCATCTCGGTGAGCGGGAATGCTCCGTTCAACGCCGGCACCAGAAAGTGATCGAAGAAACACCGTCAGTGATCGTTGATGATGCAATGAGACGACAAATGGGGGAGATGGCTGTTGCTGCTGCCCGTGCCTGCGACTACGAGAATGCCGGAACAATCGAGTGCCTCGTGGATAAGGACAGAAACTACTACTTTCTGGAAATGAACACCCGTCTTCAAGTGGAACATCCGATCACCGAGATGCGTACCGGAAGAGACATCGTTCATGAACAAATTCGAATTGCGATGGGCGAGAAACTTTCATTCACTCAGGAAGAAGTGACCTACAGAGGACATGCAATCGAGTGTCGCATCTATGCTGAAGACCCAGCGAACAACTTTCTCCCTTCAACAGGAACGATCACGCATTTGAAGCCGCCCCAGGGATTCGGAATTCGTGAAGACAGGGGTGTAGAAGAGGGCGGTGCAATCTCTGTGTACTACGATCCAATCATCTCAAAACTTGTCGCTCACGGTGAAACCCGTGACAAGGCAATCGCAAAAATGAAGCGTGCATTGAGTGAATATGAGATCATGGGCGTGCGTGTGAATATTCCCTTCAATCTGTTTGTTCTGAATCATCCAAAATTTGTTGAGGGGGATTTCGATACTCATTTTGTTAATACGTATTATCGGCCGGAGTTCCTTGATGGGCCTAATCCCCCGGAAGAGACCGTCGCTTCAGTACTTGCCGCACTTCTCGAACAGCGTCTCCTTGAGAAAACAGTACCGGCGGCCGGAGCGGATCATGCAGCATCTGCAAGCAAGTGGAGAAGTTCCCGATTTGAACACTGGAGGTGAAGATTGAGTCTCTTCTATGTTACGATCGGCAGCAACGAGCACACAGTCGAGCTCAGAACGGATGGGTCAATTCTCATGGACGGGAATGCGATTCCGATTTCTGCTCAGGAAGTTGATGAAAGAACGTTCTCGGTTCTAAGCAACGGAATCTCATCCAGAGTAGTGGTAGAAAAGGACGAATCCATATACCACATGCTCTTGTCGGGAAAGCATATAGAGGTCCACGTCGAGTCTGACAGAATGCGCTTGCTGAAGAAGTTTGCATCCACATCTGCATCAGAGCATAGTCGCACGACTATTCACGCTCCGATGCCCGCATTGGTTGTCAAAGTTGAAGTGAACGTCGGAGATGACGTGTCGCAGGGTCAGGGACTTGTGGTTCTGGAGGCAATGAAAATGGAGAATGAAATCAAAGCCCATCGACCCGGCAAAGTAAGTGAAATCCGTATTACGAAGGGAAAGGCCGTTGAAAAAGGTGAACTTCTGATGGTTCTTGAATGACTGTGAAAAAGGACTCACACGCGCGAAACGAACCGAAGGTTGACGTTAACCGCGCGCTCCAACATGGCTTGACAGAAGAGGAATATGAGAGAATTCTGAAGATCCTGGGACGTATTCCCACATACACCGAGTTGGGGATTTACAGTGTAATGTGGAGTGAACACTGCAGCTACAAAAACTCAATCGCCGTCTTGAAGACGTTGCCAAGAAGTGGCGGCCGGCTTCTGGTTGGAGCCGGCGAGGAAAACGCGGGACTTGTGGATATTGGAGATGGCCTTGCTGTTGCATTCAAAATTGAAAGCCACAATCATCCTTCGGCGGTAGAGCCGTATCAGGGTGCTGCAACGGGGGTCGGAGGTATCATGCGTGATATCTTCACTATGGGCGCCCGACCTATTGCTGCACTGAACTCATTACGGTTCGGACCGCTAGATAATGAGCGAACAAAGTACCTCTTCAAAGGTGTTGTGAAGGGGATCGGCGATTACGGAAACAGTTTCGGCGTTCCCACGGTTGCGGGCGAGATTTACTTTGACGCGTGCTATCAGGAGAATCCCCTCGTCAATGCGATGGCAGTGGGCGTGGTTAAACACAACGAGTGGGCAAGCGCGGTCGCAATAGGGGCTGGAAACCCAGTCATGATTGTCGGTTCGGCAACAGGCAGGGATGGAATTCATGGTGCAACGTTTGCCTCTGAAGAGATTTCTGAAGCATCCGAATCAAAACGACCGTCCGTGCAGGTTGGTGATCCCTTTACGGAAAAACTTCTGCTCGAAGCCTCTCTTGAAGCTATTAGATCCGGATTTCTTGTCGGTATTCAGGACATGGGTGCGGCAGGCATCACGTGCTCGACTTCGGAAATGAGCGCAAAAGGGAAATCAGGCATGAAGGTCAATCTGGACAAAGTGCCAGCTCGTGAGGAACACATGACGGCGTACGAGCTTATGTTGTCGGAGTCTCAGGAACGTATGCTCGTCGTGGTGAAAAAGGGGCATGAAGAGGATGTCAAGAAGATATTCTCAAAGTGGGACTTGCATGCAGAGATCATTGGCGAAGTCATCGACGAGGATAGACTCGTGATTTCTCACCGAGGAAAGATTGTAGCCGACGTGCCGGCTGATTCGCTTGTTCTTGGAGGCGGTGCTCCCGTCTATATTCGTGAAGCCAAGGAGCCTGAATATTTGAGGGAAGTCCGTTTATTTAATCCGCATGAACTTCGTGAGCCTGACAATTACAACGAAGTACTTTTGCAGCTTCTTGCAAGCCCGAACATTGCCAGTAAATGTTGGGCATACGATCAGTACGATTCAATGGTGCGGACAAATAACGTACTTTTAGACTCATCAGATGCAGCTGTAGTTCTTATAAAAGAATCACTTAGGGCACTTGCCGTTAAGACTGACTGCAACAGTAGATATGTCTACCTGAACCCTCGTCGCGGCGGAACGATAGCAGTTGCAGAGTCGGCACGAAATGTGGTTTGCTCCGGCGCTACGCCGGTGGCAATAACGAATTGTCTAAATTTTGGCAATCCATACAAACCTGAAGTATTTTGGCAGTTCAAAGAGGCGGTAGCTGGTATTGGTGAAGCGTGTCGGGCGTTCAACACTCCAGTTACGGGCGGTAATGTTAGCTTTTATAACGAAAGTCCGACTGCGGCCGTTTATCCAACCCCGGTCATAGGGATGCTGGGTCTCATCGATGACCTGGGAAATATTACTTCCTCAGCATTCAAGGATGATGGAGATATTGTCATTCTCCTCGGTGAGACTCAGGGTCATGTTGGCGGAAGCGAATATCTCTCGGTTTGCCACGGGTTAGTTGCAGGCGATGCGCCAGGAATAAGCCTGATTAAAGAAAAGAGCCTTCACGATGTATGCCTAGGGGCCATTAGGGCTGGCATAGTTAAGTCGGCACACGATTGCTCTGAGGGCGGCCTTGCGGTCTCGATAGCGGAAAGTTGCATTGCAAACAAAGACAAGCCCATAGGAGCGACTCTTGATCTGCACGCAACTCAATTTTCAGGCATGCGTCCTGATTTCCTGTTGTTTGGGGAGGATCAGTCAAGGTTGATTGTGACAATCGCTCCAGAGGATATTGATAGGTTGATGGCTATTGCTAAGTCGAATAGCATCAAGGCGACAGTCATCGGCAAAGTCGGTGGCCAGAGGTTACGAATAGGGGGGCTTCTTGAAGTTACGATCGATTCCGTTGCAACCGCATACGATTCGATTAGTCATACGATGATAGCATAGCTTGACATAATATATATTATTTGTATATTCTTTCTGAGCCGTTTCATCAGCTTATACCAGCACAGCAATCGCCTTATCCACGACCCCAACCTCTACACTTGTAACATTCCTACCAACAATCTCGCCATCGGCATGAACGAAGAACGGTGTTTCTGACTTTACTGAAATCGTTCGTCCTTGCTTCATGGTTACAGCGGATGAATCCGTGTGCCTGCCTTTCATGACCTTGGGCATAATTGACAGAATTTTCCATATCGGCAAATCTGTTATCATACAGATGTCTAATAGTCCGTCGTCTACATTTGCTTCGGGCGTTAGATAGAAACCACCGCCGGCACAACGTCCATTTCCTATTGCAATCAGAAGGTTACGTGATATTCTTGAATATGAATCGATGGCGATGCGAAATTCGGGGGCAGCATACTTTCCGAGAGTCTGAAACACTGCCATAACGTACACAGCAGTTCCGCGCAGGAATCTTATCTCCTGTGTCCTCGCGGCAACTGCGGCGTCAAAACCAATCCCGACGCCGTTGACAAAATATCTGTTGGACTGGCCACACGTTACCGTCCCACAGTCAATGCGAATACTTTTACCCCCTGAAATCGTTCTAAAGGCGGCGTCGATATCGCGGGATAGGCCAATTGACTTTATAAGATCATTACCTGAGCCTATAGGGAGCACACCAAGAGTCTTGCTTGTTCCAACTATCCCATTAATAACTTCATTCACTGTCCCGTCTCCTCCAGCAGCAATAACCACCTGAGATGTTGTTTCCCGGGCTAACAACGTCGCATGACCGGGGTACTTCGTAACTGAAACTTCAGCGTCGAGCCCGTAGCGCTCAATAGTTGTCTGAATTCGATCAAGAAGCCCCCTTCCCTTTCTCTTTCCTGCATGAGGGTTTATGATGACAAGCATCTCTTTCCGCTTATTCACAGCCTCATGCTCCTCAAGAAAGAGTCCGAATCAACAATCATGTTGCGTTCAGTTTCGTATTCGAACTCACCGCTGAACAGAACATGCGCGCTCCCCTCAAGGATGACGTCAAAAAATTCGTCCTCCTTACGGGCGAAGAAAACTCGAACAATCTCACCGCTCCGGACCTTGATGTCTACAGGTGATTGCATTTGGCGAAAAAGAGCGGCAAAAATTGCAGAAGCGACGGAGCCGGTACCGCAAGCCAATGTTTCGCCCTCCACACCGCGCTCATACGTTCTGAGAGATAACTCATTCTCTCCCGTTCGTTCGACGAAGTTCACATTGCATCCATCGGGGGCAAAATCCCCATGGAAACGAATGGCTCGACCAACTGATATAACATCTACTGCATTTAAGTCTGCAACTTCACATACAAAATGTGGCGATCCAGTATCAAGGAAGATCCCAGAGAGTGTATCCTTTAACATATTGTTGTTCAATATTTTAGGTGCTTTCATCCAAAGTTTAACCGATCTCTCAAGCACCTCTGCCGAATACTCATGATCAAGCGCAGAAAAACGCAATTTTCTCCCGGATTTTCCTGTAAGAACTGCATACCGGGCAATACACCTCCCTCCGTTTCCGCACATGCCGCCATAGCTTCCGTCGGCGTTGTAGTATCGCATAAGGAAGTCGGTATCCCGGCTGGGTTCCAAAACAAGCAACCCATCTGCGCCTATGCCGAAATGTCGGGAGCACACAGCTTGTGCGAGGCGGGTGTAGTCTGTATTCAATTGGCGGGACATATTGTCGATAACGACAAAATCATTACCGGCCCCGGACATTTTCGTAAAATGAATAGTGATTTTCATGTCGAGAGTTGAAAGAAGCAAAAAACGCTCTCACCAACCCGGCTGAGAGCGTTACAAGTGGAGATGGCGGGAGTCGAACCCGCGTCCGAAGAGAAGACCATCAGGACCACTACATACTTAGTTTGTCTTTCACACCTCGCCGCATCACATCCGGCAAACAGGACGTTGATGAAGCAACCTCAAGTAGGCCCGCTTGCGGCGGACTTCGCGCCCTCCGCTTGAGGAACGAGTGACGCTATTCTGCCTGAGTCGTCGCCTCAACAAAGCCCGGCAGAAGAGACTTTGCGAGACGCGCTACCTAAGGTTTAGTTAAGCAGCGAGTGCGTAATCGTAGTTAGCACTTATAGTTTTCCGTTTTATTATCGTGCAACTCGGAGAGCACGGTATGCGTTCCTGACCATCTCACTCACCGTCGAAACCAAGTCATCCCCGCTGTATAAAGGTACATGTTTCATGATGCAAAGGCAAACCGGGTCAGTCAGTCGGGTAGTTATGAAGCAGGGAATCTTTCAGGTACTCAAACGCCTCCTTCGGATCATCACAGTATTTGAATAAGGAAAGATCCTCGGGTGATGCCATTCC
Source organism: Bacteroidota bacterium (assembly GCA_019637975.1). NCBI lineage: Bacteria > Pseudomonadati > Bacteroidota > Bacteroidota bacterium. The sequence goes on from JAHBUR010000026.1 coordinate 6,166, forward strand.
CATCCTAACAATTTCCTCGAAATTGATGATTCTTTTCCAATACTCCGAACCGTATACGACAACAGTCATCTTTTTTCTGATTTTGTCGGTTTGCAACAAGGTGAGCAATTCAAGGAGTTCATCAAGCGTTCCAAAGCCGCCCGGGAAAACAACGAGCGCCTTTGCCAGATACGCAAACCAGAATTTCCTCATGAAGAAGTAATGAAACTCGAAATTCAGACCCTTGCTAATGTAGCCGTTCGAGAATTGTTCAAACGGAAGGCTGATATTGAGTCCGATGGACTTGCCCTTTGCAAGGGCTGCTCCTCTGTTCGCCGCTTCCATAATGCCCGGCCCGCCGCCGGAGCAGACGACGAACCGATTGGAGTGATTCAGCTTTTTTGACCATTGTGTCAGTAGGCGCGATAGCTCAACACAATCCTCGTAATATGCCGACATATCCACTGCTGTTTGTGCGGAGCGGTAGTTCAGTAATAATTGTTTCGTGGGGCGCTTCGTCTTCGCTATCAGTTTCTCAACTTCCAGCAACTCTGCGCGGGCAGCTTTTCTATCCTTGATTCGTGCTGACCCGAAAAACACAATGGTGTCCCTGATATTCTCCCGGCGAAATCGCGCCAATGGCTCGACAAATTCCGACATAATGCGGATAATCCGCGCATCGGAACTGTGCAGGAATCTTGAATTCTTGTATGCTTTTTCCGGTTTTGCTTGCTTCTTGTTCATTTGCATGTCTTTGGTATTTGCATCATTCTTCTTAGGGGACGAAGCAATAGAATTTACCTTTCTTTCCATCAAATGAATGAACCGGTGTTATCATGCCTTTGTGAACAAGTTGCCCGATGGCATGATAAATCAACTGTCGGGGCCAACCAAATACAGCGTGAATTGCTTCAACAGAACTGATGAGCTGGTTTTGGAAGTACTTCTCCACAAGCACTGACCGCGCTTCTTCTGCAGATATTCTTCGCGATTTGCGTACTTCCGCTGGAAAGCTCTTGACAATTGGAGACCATTCAGCACCGAACTGGCTGCTATTGCCGACGATCCTGCTAATGAACATCTTCCTTTGAAGTTCGTCGAGAGCCCTATCAAGTCCTTCTGCGGAGGTTCCCCTCATTCCCGTCAGCATAACGCGAAGCTCTTTTGAGGTCAATGGAGACTTCTTCTTCATGAGAATGTCCATGATTCTCTTAGCAAGGATCGAGAGTTTGCCGGATGCATGCTCTGTCTTGTATTCGTCGCGCTCTCCGGAACGCCCGGATAAAGCATAGAAATACGGTAGGTACTGCCGCGAAACCATACTCGGCCGCCGTTTGAATATCTTCCCATAGAAAATGCTGTTGTGGTTTGGCAGAATGCTCTGGATTTCCCATGCATATGAGAGGTAGTAGTTCCGCTTTGAATGACTATTCCTGCCGTTATGCCGGAGCTCTGGTGTGTCCGTGATTGCGTCCCAAAGATTGGGTAACTCGAGTCCCTCAGTCTTCGTAGCGAGACAGAAGCCGACACGCTTGATGAACGCCAATGCCTGCCGTTGATTCATAATCTGGGATTTCGGAGCCCGGCGATACGTCTTCTCTCGCCATCGTTCGATATCTTCCAATGAGTACGCCAACTTCATCTATACAACCTCTGCAAATAAATGCCAAAGTACATGACAATTCAAACCGCAACCGGAAAGGCCGAAAGTGAACCCGCTGAGGTGGTTCCGTTATACGATATACTAACATGGTCATCGGCTTGCAGGCTGCTTTTCTTCACTATTGCGAGACCGATCCGTTTGCCTCTTATCGAATCAGGGGTTGAACTGGTTATTTTCCCGATTACATCGCCGTTCTCTAGGATTTCCGCCCCGGGTTGCATCGCGTCATCCCCCGAAGAGATTATTCCCCATAACCCCTTTTGAACCTTCTTGTATGTATCAAGACGGGCAATAACTTCCTGACCGATATAACAGCCTTTTGTGAAGCTGATGGCATGAGACAGACCCGCTTCATACGGGTTGAATTGATCGGACAACTCGGCTCCCAGTTCAGGGATTCCTCTGGATATACGAAACACCTGATATGCTCGAATGCCAATCGGCTTCGGCGTTGATACAGTGCCAACTGTAAGCAGATACCCCCATGCACGGGCGGCATCTGATGAAGCAAGAATGATATCTATGATATCCGTTTTGAATTCCGTGCGGAACAGAATAGTAGCGGGAAACGGCAGAGAGCTGTTCTCTATAAGCGTATTATGTTGAAGGGGTTGTTCCTCAAGGGATGAGGCAAAGGCTGTTGCCTTGGGACCTATCAGGCTGAACATCGCAGTAGAATGTGTGACTGTTTTCAATTGCAGATCTTCCAAGATTGTAAACTTGTCGATCCAAGCTGAAAACGTTTCTTCATTACCGGGGGAAATAAGGAGAAGAAGGGAAGAATCGCGGATTAGAATATGAACGAAGTCGATAATTCTGCCTTTGTCAGTCGTGAACACAGTTCCAACGACCTGCCCTGCCTTGGCCTTGAGCAAATCATTCGTGGATAGTCGATGCAGAAGATCGAGTCGGTCGGCACCGGTAACCTCGATCCTGCCGACCCATGACCTGTCGATCATTGCGATATCGTTCACTGCCGCGTCGTATTCCGCCTCAATGCTCCCGTAGGATAATGGAACGGGATAGCCGCGGTATTCGCCGATGTCACAACTTGTGTTCCTGTGTATCTCAAGGAGCGTGGTCTGCACGATATAATCTGCCCTTCAGAAAGAATGCGAATGCCAAGGAAGTGAATTTCCTTGGCATTACTGTATCGTGCACCCACCAGGACTCGAACCTGGAACCCACTGATTAAGAGTCAGTTGCTCTACCAATTGAGCCATGGGTGCGATAATGTCCTGCAAGAGACCTATTGTCCTTGCGGAGGCGTGTTTTCCGGCTGGGAAGGCGGCGGCAGTTGCGGCAACGATGGCGCCGGCGCCGTCTGCTGTTGCGTTTGCGCGCTACGCTGGAGGATGCTCTCAATATTCTCCGCACTTTCACGCGGTAAAAAAACCATGTTAATAAGAAGCGCAAGAATACCGAACGCGAGTGCCAGCCCTTGCGTTGCCCTCATGAGGAAATCCGACGTTCGTCGGACACCAAACATCATTCCGACATTTCCTCCTCCGAAAGTACCGGCCAAACCTCCACCTTTGCTCGCCTGCATCAAAACAGCAATAATCAGCAATATGCTGATAACTACCTCAACTCCGATGAGAAACGCAAACATTCAATCACCTGCAAGAAATTATGGAATAATCATTGAATAAAATAAGGATTTGAACCTCAGGAATCAAGAACTAATACCGCCTTCTGACTACGTCGAATAGCCCCATTCGCGCAGGTTTGATGGTGTAATCGGGTCAGAACCGACATCGACTTGCTTTCTGACAACCATGAAACGCTCGATGTACTTACCTATAAGATCAAACTCAAGGTTGACTGACATACCCGAAGTCAGGGCTCTAAACGTTGTATTGTCGAACGTGTGCGGAATAATGGAAACCGTTACAAGATTTCCGCTGAGTCGCGCAATCGTCAGGCTTACGCCGTCAACAGCTATTGAACCGGACGGAATGACGTATCGTAGAAACTGGGCAGGGATCTCAACGGTAAAGAGCGAACTCGTTTCCTTCTTCTCCACAGATGTTACTGTTCCGACACCGTCAACGTGACCAAGCACAAGATGGCCGCCAAGTCTATCGTCTAGTTTCATCGCCAATTCAAGATTCACCAGTGAATTCAACGAGAGATGGCCGAGAGTCGTTTTGAGAAGAGTCTCCTCTACAGCTTCAACGGTAAATGCGTCGCCTTTCCTGCCAATCACAGTCTGGCAAACACCATTGATCGAAACGCTGTCATCAATTGAGAGCTCGGAAGCTGATTTCGGGCCGATAACGGAGAGACGGATCCCGCCACCATGAGGTTGAATGTTCTCGACGCGGCCGACTTCCTGAATGATACCGGTAAACATCGCTGTTGCCTATGCAATTATTCCTGTGAAGAGAGTATCTGTTCCTGATTTCCGGGCAAAACAACCAGTGGAGAGTAACATCTCCCTTAGCATTCCGTTGGAGCGCTTAGCGTCCGGGAATCTCGGAATGCCCTTGCCGAAAACCGCCGGAGAACAGAACACACTCAGTTCGTCGACAAATCCATACTTGATGAACCTGCTGAAAACATTACTCCCACCCTCGACGAGGATGGAGCCGATTTGCCTTGCATACAACTCGCGCAAGATAGTCTTCAGGTTCAGATCACCTTTCCCTGCGGCAAATGCGAGAAGAGTGACACCGTTAGATTCGAGGTTTCTCACTGTTGTTCGCCGGGCGTCAATCGCCTGTTGGCTGACGCACAGAAACACCCTTCTCTTGCGGGCTGAGGCGAACACCCTTTCCTGTCCGGTCAGACGAAGGTTTCCATCGAGAATAACAACAGCGGGATCTCTTCCTGCCGAAAGGCGAACATTCAATTCCGGATTATCGGTTTGGATTGTTCCTGCACCGACTACAATCGCATCATATTCTCCCCTCCAGAGGTGTACGAGCCTTCGTGATTCGAGAGAAGTGATATACTCCAGCGATCCATTCCCTCGCCCGATAAAACCGTCGGCTGTTTCGGCGATCTTGAGATGCACGTACGGCAAGGAACTGACAATATGCTTAACGAAGAACCGGTTCAGATGTCCGGCTTCCTTTTCCAGAACGCCAACTGTGACGTGCACGCCCGCGCGCCGAAGCTGTGCAATCCCCTTTCCGGACACGAACGGGTTGGGATCTTTCATCGCAACCACAACATTGCGAATTCCCCGTTGGACGAGCAAATCAGTGCATGGCGGCGTTTTCCCGAAGTGTGAGCACGGCTCGAGATTTACATATAAAACAGCATTCGACAGATTGCCGTTGTGGTTTCGCAAGCAATTGACTTCAGCGTGTGATCCTCCGAAACGCTCGTGAAAGCCAAACGCAACGGATCTTCCTTGTTCGACCAGAACCGCCCCGACAAGAGGATTCGGGCTTACGTGCCCCTTCCCTTTTTCCGCAAGTCGAAAACATTCGCGCATGAATTGTTCATGCTTTGCCATCGGGATATTCACGCGGTGTCAGAAATTGAGCCCGGGGTTGTGCAAAGAGAAAACGGGCAACTGCTGCACGCTACTGCGCCGCTGATGCCCGTTGAAAACTTCTGACGCGAACTAATTGACACTTGCTCTGAGTGGTTGCCGTACAACCGTTGCGTGGGCTTGAAGGAATTCACCTACAACAGCAGCAATGCCCTGAGCGTCAAGCTTCACGTCACGATGCAATTCATCGGGCGTTCCGTGATCGATGAAATGATCGGGAATGCCGTGCATTTTCATCTTGACATTCAGAATTCCAAGCTGTGCGTAACATTCTGCTACAGCGCTCCCGAATCCACCAACAACCGAATTGTCCTCAACAGTCACGACGTGATCGAACCGGCCTGCGATCTCCTTGAGCAACTCAACATCGATAGGTTTGACAAAGCGCATATTTATTACTTCGGCATCGATTCCCGATTTTTCCAGTAGCGCCGCTGCTTTCAAGGCATTCTGAACTACGGCTCCAATACAGAGGATTGCCACATTCTTACCCGGGCGCAGCATCTCCCCTTTTCCGATAGGAATGAGATTGAAACCTTGTTTCAGAGGCACTCCGACCCCGTTGCCGCGAGGATAGCGAAGCGCTATCGGGCCCTGCTTATATTCAACAGCGGTAAACAACATGTCTCGCAATTCGCTTTCGTCTTTGGGAGCCATGATCACCATTTCGGGAATCAGGCGGAGGTACGAAAGGTCGAATACGCCGTGGTGTGTAGGTCCGTCGGCCCCGACAAGTCCGCCCCTGTCAAGCGCGAACACGACATGCAGATGCTGTAATGCGACGTCGTGGATAATCTGGTCAAACGCCCGCTGAAGGAATGTTGAGTAGATGGCAGCCACCGGAACACAACCCTGCGTCGCCAGTCCTGCTGCAAAAGTAATCCCGTGTTGCTCTGCAATGCCGACATCGTAGAACCGATCGGGCAACTCTTTTTGGAGTTGATCAAGTCCCGTTCCGTCGGGCATAGCTGCCGTAATGCCGACAAGGCGCGGGTTTTGCTTCGCTAATTCAACAACGGCTCTTCCAAAGACTTTTGTATATGCCGGCGGGCCTTCTGTTTTCTTCGGAGATATGCCGGTCACTTTGTCAAACGGTGTAACGCCATGAAGGCGCTGAACATCTGCCTCAGCGGGTTTGTATCCTTTACCTTTTTGTGTTGTGACGTGAACAAGTATTGGGCCGGGATAATGTTTGACATCCGAGAAGATGGAAACAAGTTGCGACATGTTGTGGCCGTTAATCGGGCCAAAATACCGGAAGCCAAGCGCCTCGAACAACATTCCCGGCGTTATAACAACCTTAACGCCCTCTTCGAGTCGTGCGGCAACCCGGCGCAACCTGTCGCCCCATGCATCGAGCTTGCCGGTCAGCTCATACATGTTTGCTTTGAATCTGTTATATGAAGGGTTGGCAATCAATTGGGTAAAGTAATTCGATAACGCCCAGACATTCGGGGCTATCGACATGTTGTTATCGTTCAGAACGACAATCAAATTCTTCTTCAAGATGCCGGCGTTATTCATCCCCTCATATACCATTCCGCCGGTCATCGAGCCGTCACCGACTATTGCAACAACCTTGTAGTCCTCATGGTTAAAGTCACGTGCCGCAACCATCCCAAGGGCTGCCGAAATTGCCGTGCTTGCATGTCCGGCTCCAAACGTGTCATACTCGCTTTCTGTTCGTTTCAGGAAGCCGCTCAGTCCTTTGTATTGACGTATCGTATTGAGGCGGTCTTTGCGACCGGTAAGAATTTTGTGGGGATATGCCTGATGGCCAACATCCCACACGAGTTTGTCATGAGGTGTGTTGAAAACATGATGCAACGCTACAGTCAGTTCTACCGACCCGAGCCCGGCACCGAGATGTCCGCCCGTTGTTGAGATGATGTCGATCAGGAATTGGCGGACATCGTCTGCCAGCGTCTTGAGCTCCGGAACGGAAAACATACGAAAATCAGACGGCACATTAACTCTGTCAAGCATAGGATATGTGTGTTCAGTCATTTCATTTCTTGCATACGTGTTCAATCATTCTTCGAGTTCAGACCCTTCATCCTCGTCCACCAGATGAAAATTGCCTTTCATATCCTTCGATAGTTTCTTCAGCCGCAATTCGGCTTGAGTCAGTTTATCGATACATGCTCTTGAGAGCTGGATACCTTCTTCGTACAGCTTGAGCGCATCGTCAAGCGGCACCTCACCGCGCTCCAACTCGCCCACAATACGCTCAAGTCGCTTTACTGACTGCTCGAACGTTTGCTTGCTTTCGGCTTTTGATTTTGATGAAGGCATTAGAGAATCTCAGATTGAACCGATCCATCATGAAACGTCATCTCTACTTCATCGCTTGTCTTCAGCACATTGCAAGAATCAACTACGCGCCCGTCCTTCCGCACAATGGCAAACCCCCTGCGGAGGACCATATCGGGATTCAGTGCATTGAGTTGTTGCCGGAGGGATTCGGCACGGGCGTGGTGCATCGAAAGTTTGTGTATCATGGCAGTGTGGATGCTTCGTTCAAGTTCGTCCACCCGTTGACTGTATTGCCCGAGAATGTCGAGGGGTTTGTTGAACGAATGGCTTTTGAGAAGATGTCCGATGCGATCCTTCTGCTGCTGTACCAGATAGTCAACGCTTTCGTGCATAGTATACCAATAATTTCGAAGAGTTTCAAGGAGCACCAATCGGTCCCGAACAACGATTTCTGCTGCTGCAGACGGTGTTGGTGCACGGAGATCAGCAACAAAATCAGCGATAGTGTAATCAATCTCATGTCCGACAGCACTTACGACGGGAATTCTGGACTTGTGGATTGCCCGCGCAACGATTTCTTGATTGAACGCCCACAAGTCTTCCAACGAGCCTCCTCCCCTCGCAAGAATCACAACATCCACATTCCGGTATTTGTTGAAATCTGCGATTGCCCCGGCAATCTCCTCACCTGCCCCAGCGCCTTGAACTCTGACGGGAAGGAGAATAACCTCTATTGCCGGATGTCTCCGTCTCAGAATATGCAGCACATCCTGCAAAGCCGCTCCCGACTCGGAAGTGACGATGCCAATACGTTCCGGATACTCCGGCAACGCTTTTTTATTCTCAACATCGAATAGTCCTTCGGCGGCAAGTTTCTTCTTCAGTCGTTCGAATGCCGCCTGTAACTCTCCCTCGCCTACCGGACGAATGGACGTGATGTCAAGCTGATAGCTGCCACGGATTTCATACACAGCAATGCGGCCGCTCGCAACGACCTTCATTCCATCCTCTGGCACGAATGACAACGCTGCAACACGGCTTCTCCATACAACCGCTGAGATCGCCGCTCCAGTGTCTTTCAGAGAGAAGTACATGTGACCTGATGAATGGAACTTGAAATTGGAGATCTCTCCTTCGATGCGTACTGTTGGAAATCCGCGCTCAAGAGTCTGCTTGATGCGGCGAGTCAGTTCGCTAACCGTGAGAACTTTGCGGTCAACCTCATTGGAATCGTCTGAAAGAAGCGAGAGCTGGATGGTCATTGTACCCCCAATATCCTAAAACCCGCCCTCGGAACCAACGAACTCATTTCTAATTCTGCTATCGTCAACACAACACTCGGGCAACGTGGATAGTTCATTCTGCAACTATTAAGGTGACTACCTTGCCTGATCCAGTTTCTTGAGTTCCTCTCTGGCATTCGATTCGAGCCTCGTTTGAAAGTCATAATCCTTGAATCTCAGGGCCCGTTCAAAGGCCATTCGCGCCTGACCGTAGTTTTGCAGCTTGACATAGACCTGCCCCAATTTGTACCACCCGTGAGGCAGAACCCAGGTTTCGTTTGGTGGATTAAGAGCAAGCAGCCTTCCTGCTATGACTACCGCGCTGTCAAATTGGCCCTCTTCATAACTTGATTGGAGGATACCGTACAGTGCACGCCCTTCATGGTCAGGATTGCCGGCTGCTTTCTCCAGTCCGAGATGATGAAGGCGCGTCGCCTCATCATACCTCTTCCTCGCAAACGCATTCTCGCCTTGAATGATCTGCCTCTCGGCTTCAGTCATAGGACGCTGGATCAATTGCTGCACCCGACGGTACATTTGCGTATCCCACACGCGATCTCGGTCTTTCACATCACGCATCCTCTGATAAAATTCAAGCGCGGATGCCCGGTCACCGGAAATCTCGCATGCAAGGCCTGCCCTGTAATACGTCCAGTTGGGAATCCGTTCATCTTTGTGGGTCATTTCTTTGTACTGGCGGTAGTACGAACTCGAATTTGCGAAATCGTTCAGCGTGAAGTAGATGCTCCCGAGCGTACTATACGCAAGCTCATCGCCATAACGAATCTTCTTGCGATTATTGAGCTTGATTGCCGACTTTGCAGCAGCCATCGCCTCTTCATAGTTGTTCAGGCGATGTTGCCAGAATGCGTATAAAACCATGAACAGGGTGTTTTCGGGGTATTCGGTTCGGAGTTCATTGAGATATATCAGTGCTGTATCCCTGCGTCCCTCTGAAAAAAGGAACTGCGCGAGAAACAGTTTCGCCTCCGTGCGGGTGTAAGTTCCCTTCTCAGCTGCAAGTCTAAGCCCGTTCAATCCGCCTTCCAAATCCCCGCTGAATCCGAGAACCGAGAGTATCCAACGCATTGAACGTGGTACCTTCGCTATGAGGTAACGGAACAACCCGAAACCCATTTGAGCATCGTAGAGAACAGGATTGTCGCTTACGGCTTCTTCAAGCAGCAGGTAGCCTTTCCTGCCGTCTCGTGCGGCCTTCAACAGGGAGCCGTGAGTATGGTGAGCGAGGCCGCGATACCCGTAGATCCCTCCGAGGTAGAATTTCGTTACGGCATCCTTTTGGTCGCGATCCAAGAGGTAGTCACAGATTTCAATCACCCTTTCGGAATTTTCTAGAAAAGCGTCCAGCGCATGTTCGTCCCTCTCAAGTCCGTACAGATAGAAATACACCATACTTTGAAAAAACGGGCCCCGTGGATCACGCGGAGCAAGCTTACTGACAGAATCGAATGCACTTAGTGCCTCATCGATTTCAAGTGCATATAGCCTGTTCAGGCCATGAACCGTAAGTTCATGAACACGATTCCCGTCCGGTGGGCCCGATTGTGCTATACTGCCCCAGAGCAAGCAGACAGCGAGAGCCATCGTCTTTACGTTAGTGAGCCTCATGTAAGACATGGATATACGAAGACATTATATTCAGGTAGATGATGATAATTATTCCATTGAGATTCCAGAAGAAATGTGCGTTGATAAAATTAAGAATTCACAATCCTTTCAATATCCCCTCTTTGCCTTCCCAACGGGGAATCAGTATATTTGCTGAACAAACTACAGGAAGCCTTCGAATGAAACTTGATCTCCTTGCTATTGCCGCCCACCCGGATGATGTTGAACTGTCATGCGGAGGTACAATAGCGAAGTTGGTGAAACGTGGAAAACAAGTCGGCCTTTTAGACCTTACGCGAGGCGAATTATCGACGCGGGGTACGCTCAAGATCCGGGAAGCTGAGGCAGCCGAGGCGGCCCGCTTGCTCGGGGTACAGGTTCGGGAAAATCTTGAGTTGCAAGACGGGAACATAGAAATCAATCGAGGAAACAAGATCAAAGTTATTGAAATTATTAGGAAATACAAGCCTGAGATACTGTTCTTTCCCCATTGGCTTGAGCGTCACCCGGACCACGAACATACTCACGCACTTTGCCGGGAAGCGTGGTTCTACGCTGGACTTGAGAAGATTGAGACGACGATGGATGGCATCAGGCAGGAACCCTATCGACCACGAAGTTACTACCACTTCATGCAAACGTACGAGTTCACTCCCTCCTTCGTTGTCGATATTTCGGACGAGTTCGAACAGAGAATGGAAGCAACCCGTGCTTTTGCGTCCCAGTTCTATGATCCATCAAGTAATGAACGGGAGACGTTTCTCAGCACACCGGAATTTCTGGAGTTCTTGATCACACGCTTTTCGTACTACGGAGACAGAATTGGCCGAAAATACGGTGAGCCCTTCTTCTCGGTAAACATGATCGGCATTGACGATCCTTTCCTCCTAACATTGTAGCCTTCCTTCATTTATCCGATGCCGAATATTCATCCCCTCATCGTTCACCTGCCGATTGCCCTTCTCACGTTCAGCTTTCTGTTCGACATTCTCGGACTCCTGACAAGAAAAGAGGAATTTGAACGTACAGCATGGTGGGGACTTCTTGCAGGCACTATCGGGCTTGTGTTGGCCGTTGCGACCGGCCTTTGGGCTGAAAGCAACACCTTGATAAGCAATGCAGCCCGGGAGCATTTCAATCTGCATCAGCAATTTGCATTTGCTGCTACTGCACTTTACTCTTTCCTTTTGCTCTGGCGTGTAGCAAGCAGGACAAGACTTCCTGACGCTAAAAGGAAGGCCTCTTTGATCCTGTCATTCGTTGGAGTGATTCTGATCTGGACGACGGCGTGGTACGGAGGCGAGCTCGTGTATACGTTCGGTGTGGGAGTGAGCCTGCCGTAGGGTCCCGTTTAGGTGCTCTAATCTGTGTAGCAGCAGAATAGGTAAACGTAGGAATTCCAATGGGTTACCCTCGTTGCCGAACATCCGTTGGAGCAGCTTGCTTCAGATTCTTTAGAGAAGCTCCGAAGCGTGAGAAGTTAGAGCGCGAGCCTCCTGAGCTCTTCGCACAATCGTGACTGTAAAACCTACGAGGAGAATTATGACCCCGGACCAAACAAGGTTGATATACGGCTTGATGCTCGCCTCAACGACAAGAATATCTTTCTCCTTCGCCTCGGGAGCAGAGAGATCGGCAAACGCAATTTCGACAGCCGGGGCATCAGAACCTGCTCTGTCGGCATTCATGTTTGCAATCCGGAATTCATACTTGCTTTCGTATGCTGCGGGCCTGTCTGAAACGTGATCGCCGGAGATCAGCTTCGCCGGCACGATTTCAACGGGTTTCTTCCCGTATTCTTTGATGAGAAGCGTTGCCCCTATTCTTGCCCCACCACCCTCCAGCATTGATGCCTTTTCGGCCATCGGAACATCAAACCCGACAAACGTCACCTCAAGATCACCAAGGCTTTTCGTCTCCCCTTTTCTGAAACTCATACTCTTTCCTGGAGTTCCATCCTCCTTCCCTCTTTGTTCCAATGAGAGCGGAGCCACATAGAAATCCTTCGTTATTAGATTCAGGATGTCGGGATTTCGCATCAACCCTTCGTTGAATTTGCTGTAGTACATGATGGGGGCAATTGTGTACGCTTTCCCGTCTCTTTCAACATCCACAGAAAACGCAAACTTCTCATGGTCAATCGGTTTGTTGCCGGTATAGGTGAGTGTGTACCCGAGAGCCTGAACGGGCTCGCCTTCAGTCAGGGATAACGTTTGGCGCTCATCGTACGTGGAGGAACCGACGAAGCCGAGAAACATCACTGCAAGTCCCACATGGGCAACCGAGCCTCCTGCATACTTCGGATTTCCTTTCACAATGCGCCATCCTACCTGAAGGTTGGCAATAAGCGCAAATACAGCGCCAAAGACAAATAGCGCGACTTGGAAGTTATTGAGGTCAAAGAAGAGCATCATCCCAAGGGCGGAAACAGCCGCAATGCCCACAGAAGGCGAGAGAATTTTGAGCATTCCTTTGGAATCAGTTCTGTTCCACCAAAGCAATTGACCCACGCCTGCCAGAATACCAATAGCTATCCCGAGCGGAAGCGTTGTTGTGACGTAGTAGGAGATGTCGACTGCGGTGGTTTTTCCTTGCAGAATCTGGGTGATGATCGGTGCGGAAGTTCCGACCGTCACGAACACTGCCGCGGAAACCAACGTCGCTGAGCCGAGAAACAACGCAAACTCACGGGAGAAGTAAGAGTGCTTCGGAGGAATCCGGGGCATTTCCTTGCTTCTCAGAACAAGCATGAGAATTCCGATTCCCGTGAACAACGTAATGACGGCAATAAGAAGCCAGTAGACCCACATGCCGGGAGCGACAAACGAATGCACGGATGTGTCGCCAAGAACGCCGCTGCGTGTCAGAAACGTCGAATACAGAACCGTGACAAAACAGAGAATCGCAAGGACAATATTTGTGCGGACAAATGCGCCGCTTTTGCGCTGTGAGAGGATTGTATGAATCGTTGCAACTGAAAAAAGCCACGGAACAAGTGACGAGTTCTCTACGGGATCCCACGCCCAATATCCTCCCCACCCCAGTGTTTCGTATGCCCAGAATCCGCCCATCATGATGCCGCACCCCAACACGGTTGCGCCATAAACAATCCACGGCGTCGCGGGGCGAATCCAATTTGTGTAGTCACGCTTCATAAGTGCTGCAATGGCGTACGCATACGGTACACCCATAGCGGAAAACCCGCTGAATAACACCTGCGGGTGTATTACCATCCAGTAGTTCTGCAGCAATGGATTCAATCCTCGTCCGTCTTGTGGTACGAAACCCACTTCAACTTGTCCCGGCCAGGATTCCCAAACATAGGCGAACGGGTCCTTGACAACCATCATTAATAACAACGCAAGCTGGATTGTTCCGTACACACTCATCACTTGGGGCTCATAGCCCTTGCGTGATGAATCCTGAAGAAGAAAAACGCCAATGAGGGCTGTGAACAGAGTCCACAACATGAAACTTCCCTCCTGCCCTGCATAAAACGTCGAAATGAGCAGGGGTGTGGAAAGGTCACGGGAACTGTAACTCCAGATGTACGTGTACTGGAATTGGTGCGTGAGAATGTAATACAACTGAAGTGCGGAGAAGACGAGGATGGTAACAACAGAAGCATGAAACGCCGCCCGCGCCAAGGATAGCGCCCGGGAATTACCCGATCTGTGGTTCTCAAGAAATGCAAGCACGGAAACAAGACATGCCACAAACGCCAACTTCACTAAGATGCCGCCAAGCATAGAATCCCTTTTATGTTAAAGAACGGAAGACAGAAGTGTTAAACGTTTTTCTTTACCTCATCAGCCTGAGCCTCATACTTCGACGGGCACTTTGTCAAGACTTCCGTCGCGTGGAAGTAGTTCTCGTCAGCCATGTACCTGCCCTTCGCGACCACACTGAGCGCAAGCTCGAAATTGTTAGGCGCGGCTCCGTCAAGGACAACCTTGCATTCACGTCCGCTTTCATCCTTCAGGTAGAAAGTAAACGTCGACGTTTTCACATCAAAGCCTGATTCCTTTTCCTTGAGCCACTCGCCCTTTAGCTGGACTTTCTTCTGGCTCTTCATTGCTCCGGCAACATCGGTGTATTCGACGTTGCTTTCAAGAAACGAATACGAGCCGAAAATAATGAACGCTACGATAATAACCGATGCAACGATGACTTTTGGCTTCATGACACAAACCCTCCTTTCATTTCGATGATGACGATTCCAAGTTCTTGAGTCGGGCGTCAAGCCTGTTCAGGTACACAAAAATTCCCAGCCAGACAACAAGCACGACAATTAATACAATGTAAAGTGAATTCTGAGAGAGAAATTCCGTCAAGTGATCTCCGTTAGCTTATTCGGTTCAAATGTGATGTTTGTATTTTGACCTGCAATTTCCACATCCAAAAATACAGGCCTGTAAAGCCGGCAAGCGACGAGAGAAAGACGATAAGCATTGTTGTGTTCATGTGTACTTTTCCCTCGGTATTCAGAATCGGCTCAGGATGTAAACTCGCCAAAATGCGAGGCATAATGAACATGAAGAAGGGCATCGTCACTGCTGCAATGATTGAATACACTGCCGCAAGAGAAGCTCGTTTTTCTTCAACTTCAATAGCCGATCGAAGGGCGAAATATGCGCCGTAGATCAGCAGAAGCACGAAGATTGATGTTTGTCGCGGATCCCAATTCCAATACGTTCCCCAACTGAATTTTGCCCAGATAGCCCCTGTAGCCGTTGCGAGAAAGCAGAAAAGAAAGCCGAGGCCGGCAGCCGAGGCCGATCGGACATCGTCGTCGAGGTTCTTCTTTCGCAAATACTTGATTCCGTAAATCATGCTGGAAACAAAGGCAACAACACTAAGCCAGGCCATCGGTACGTGAAAAAACATAATCCGTGCCTTCTCTTCCAGGGCCGGAATAATCGGAAACTCATACCACGAACCCGGCTGTGCAACCATCGGAAGGCCGAGGGCAAGAACAATCACCGCTGTCATCCACACAAACAGAACTGTCTTAAACGCGTTCATTCAATCTTTCCATATGTACTCGAAGAGAACAGACGAGGCCGTTACGACCACTACAATATATGAAACAAGGAACTGAAATTCACCTGTTGCCTCGTTGAGAAAGGCGCCTTCCGTGGCGAGCCGTGTGGCGTTGATACATGTAAGCAGCAACGGTAACAATATGGGAAATGACAAAACGGGATATAAAGTTCCCTTCGTATTCGCTTTGGCAATGATGGCAGCGATAATGGTTGACGATGCAGCAAGACCCATGCTTCCCAACGCTATTGTGATGACGAAAATCGACGACGTCTTCACAACGAAGCCGTTAAGGAAGATCGCATACAGCAGAACTGTAAACGTATTGACGCCGATCATCAACACAAGATTGAAGAAGAGTTTGCCGAAATAGATCGCCGAAGGGGATGTCAGCAATTGCAGAGTCATCGCTGTGCCCCTCTCCTCTTCGGTCACGAAGGTTCTCGACAATCCGGACATCGCAGCGAAGAATATCACAACCCACAGCATGCCGGAAAGAACATCAACGGGGGCGCTTTCACTGCCGAGCGCAAACACCATGATGGAAATGGTCGTCACGACGAACATCACGAGTGCACTGATCGCGTAACGGGTTCGGAGCTCCGAATGCCAATCCTTCCGGAATATGCTGATTGAGGAGCGCAGCCATTGCTGCAAGGCGGATTCAGGTTTGTGCATTCAAGTCCACCTGTGCAGTAAACCTGTCGACATCGGAGAGATCATTCGTTGCAACGATCAGAATCCCCTTTTGTGTTTGTTCTTGCATGATCTGTTTTACCATGGCAATGCCATCGGTGTCGAGATTTGACGTTGGCTCATCAAGAACAAGCAGAGGAGGATTGTGTGCAAGTGCAAACGCATATTTCATTCGTTGTTTCATTCCGGACGAGTATGTGCGGACGGGATCATCCTTGCGACCAAAGAGAAACACCTTTCCCAGCAGTTCATGGATGTGCCGGGTGTCGGGAGTTCTCCCCCGAATCGAAAGGGCATACCGGAGATTCTCCTCCGCGGAAAATTCATCGTACATCTGAAGGTAGGGGGAAACAAGTCCGATAAGATCAGCCCGAAACGTGCTCCCGGCGTTTTCTGAACCGGAAAACTCAATCTCCCCGTCCGACGGCGCCAACACATCGCTGATAATCTTTACGAGAGTCGACTTGCCCGATCCGTTTTTACCCGTAACGAGAAGAACTTCCCCAAATCCCACTGAAAACGATATGTTCCGGAAAATCGTTCGCCGGTTGAACACCTTCTTGAGATTTGTAGCGGAAAGCCGCAGGTGGGTATTCATTTTCGTATCAAAGCAAACTTGCCGGTAATCGTTTCGTGCGGCAGGGTGAGTATGTACAGGTAAACCCCTGACGAGGCAAAGTCGCCCGTGATTGTCCGGCCATTCCATTCGAATGTTTGTTGGCCGAGGGCTGTGGTGTATGTGGAGGATTTAGAAACGGAATACACGAGATCCATGCTTGTTGTGAAGATTGAAAGCGTTCCCTGCGTTACGCCAAACGTACGAATAGGGACTTTCAGTGAATTTGTTCCGGTCGGGATAAATGGGTTCGGAAATGCCAGATCCCTTGCAACTGCGGGAGAAACAACAACGCCCGATGTATCAACAACGTTGATCCAATTAAAGCCGTCGGGAACATCGAACTTGACATAGATCCCGGACCCGGTTGCAACATATCTTTCGTCCACCTTTGATGTATTCAGCAGATACGTATATGGGAACATCGCCGCACTTCCCGTCAGGGCGACCGGGATGTTGATGTTTGAGGTAAACAACTTCAGCGGCGTTTGTCCTCCCACAACATCGTAATAGCGTGTTGATAGTGCCCGAAGTGAGTCAGTGATCGATCGCGATGGTTGCGAGAAGCCCAGAGCGGTTTCAAGGATCAAAGGATAGAATGTCCCTTCGGGATAGTATCTCGCGGGATTGCTTCTCATGCCCGTAAAGAAATTCCAGACGCTCCACTCGCCGAATGCCTGTCGCAAACCGGCACCGGCAGACTGAAGCGCGTTATCGATTGCTTCCAACGGACGGTACACCCGGATGTTCTCCCATGATCGAAGCATCGTGCCGGAGCCGTAACGGTTCTCGACGAAAATACCCCAGATGCCACGACTGTACATGATGAATGAATTTGCATTGAACGGCACGCCCGGGTTGCGGAAGTGACCTTGCGAAGAACGAAGGTACGAGTAGTAATCATTTACCTCAGTGAACACAGCGTCTTCCATCCAGACAGATGTCAGTTCATAGAAGTACACATCACCTGTCCAGAAACCGTAGTTACCGATTTGAATAGCATGATGCAATTCATGCGCTAGGGTCACTCGCAACGCCGGAAGACCTTTGATGCTGTCAGGCGTAACAAATCTGAAGTCACTATCTATCAGCATGAACGTTGTAAACGTTCCGCCTTCAGGCTTGTTGTTGATGGGAGTTTCGGGAGTTGTGCTCCCGTACAGCGAGCCGCCCAAGGCTTGAATGTAGATGTCGTACTCGGGCCCGCCGCCTCCGCCGTTGTCTTGTGGAGGTGCGAGAAACCCAAGCGAGTCGGTTTCGAAGCGAAGCACGTGATTAACAATGGCTGCAACCGAATCAGCATACCGCCGTGCTGTACCCGGAATTCTCATATAATTGCCGTCCAAAATAGCAGGCTCATGAATCCCGGATGTGTCAAAATGAATGCGAAACGGCCCAGCGAGAATACTCGTGTGCGTCGAGGGACGCGCCAGAATGTTCGTCACGGCAGCCGAAGTCTGCTCGTCCATATCCTTGCGTTCCAGGAAATGGGCAATGACCGGCAATCCGCATTTGTTGGGTACATCACTCGTTTCGTTGAACATCCACTTCGGAACAAGGGCATGATAGCCGGCGGAAACGCCTTCCTTCCCTTCAGAACCCTGAGCATGTAGTATCTCAAGCGTCGAGAGATTTACACACAGCAAAAACAATAGCGTATACTTCATTCAATCTCCCCTACGACCGAATGGATTTGACAATATCGAAACTGTTCCCCGCTCGGTATTAGACAGAATCAAGTCATATACTCCGGGGTCACGCAATGACGCCACTCGTATGGAGTACACTCCGTCTGCCGGAACAATTGCTTGGGGAACTCTGAAGCCGCGCCTTTCAGTGCCGTAGCACACAACAACAGCGCGCCGTAATGCATCTACAAAGACAAGATCGGTAAGAGTATCGCCATTGACATCGCGGACAATAATGGCGTCATCACCGGCAGGCTGAACATTTCGAATCCATTCAATCGAATCACGCCCGACCGATTGTGGCATCCTGTACCATACTCCAAGTTCATTGCGAGGGGGGCCGAGAACAAACAGAACATCCTCCAGCGAATCACCATTCAGATGCGTTCCGGCGACAAATCGGGTGGTTGCCGGCGAATCCGGGTAAGAAAACAGCGGCGACGTTGTTGTCACTTCAAATGAATTGTCTGATGTTCCCGCCCACACTGTTGTGCGTTTCGTTGTCCGGTCGTTCGTGGCAAAGAGTAGCCGGAACGTTCCGTGCTTTTGCTCCTCCGTGATATTCACTGCCGCTATGGTTGTCGGCAGTGTCGGACGCAAGCTGCGCTCCACAAACTGACGCTGGCTGATTTGCTCGAACAAGGAGAGTGAATAGGCTTTCTCATTTGCGCGACGCGAACGTACAAGAAACTTCAGCTCGTCGGATTCATGGTTCGCAGAGACAACGAATGGCATGTTGCCGGTTGGAACGGAAAAAGCCTTCGATTGCCGGGCATTGTCGGCCACAGTAACCACCGTCACTTTGTCGTCTTTTGCATGCGAAACAAGGACTGTATGTTGTCCGGCAACTAACGAGGAGGCGCGTCGAAGAAATGTCGGATTGTCGGAGATTGGAACCACAACCTGCCCTGTAAACCGCCCGCCGCCGCGATTGAAAAGGAATGAAAGTGACGAAGACTGTGAGTTTGCTACGGCGATATCCACTCGGTCGTTTCCGTTGAAATCTGCCACAACCAAACCCATCGGCGACATCCCGACGGCATATTCTGTTGCCTCTACGCTACCGGAATAGTCCGTGTTCAACATGCAAACCAGCCGCTGTGTCGTTTTGTCAAGCAGAACGCAATCTACCTTGCCGTCACCGTCAACATCGGCTAATTGCCAACTGACTATCGAACGTCCTGCACCGAACACGGTACGAGAGGAAAACGAAGTGGCAGATGTTCCAAGCCACACGAGAATGCCTTTGCTTGTCGAACTGACGAGGTCAGGAATTTCATCATTGTTTAGATACGAGAATTCCAATCCCGCAGGTCTGCCACCGACCGGAAGCGTGGCAGTTGCCCTGTAATCTCCCAGAGAGTTTCCGGAATAAACGCGGATTTGTTGGGCATCCTGAAAAGAAATGGCGACGCTGAAAGTCCTGTCTTTGCTCACAGGTGTTACCGCTAGCTCGTACGGTTCCGCGGGAAGTTGAACAGCAACCTGCTCGGTAAACACGAGTTTCCCTATGCCGTAGAAGATTGTCAACTGGTTGGACAGCCAATTAAGTGCGAGCAGGTCGGTGATGCCGTCTCCATTAATATCGGCAGCTCGTAAATCGCTGATGGAGATGTCGGGAAAAAGAACGGGCCCGGCCTTGTATGTGCCATCCTCATGGGCAAGGAACGTAACAACACCGGCGGCAGTCTTTCCGTAGAGCAGAATGTCATTTCGCCTGTCATTGTTCAGATCGGCAACGATGCAATTCTGGACTTGGTGGGAAAGGGGGATATTCACTTCCTCTGCGGAATCACCCGGACCCTTTTTGATGATTGAAATGGAATTCCCCCCTTCTAAGATGGAGACATATCCTGATCTCTTGTCATCCTTGAAACTGAAACCGGTAATAGAACGAAGAATGCTTTGTGTTCGAACAACCTGCGTGTGTGTAATCCCCCCCGTTGGATGTACCTCATAGAAATAAACAGCATGCAGTTCCGGCGCAATGACTGCTAGTTCAGATTTCCCGGATTCATGAAAGCCCACAGCGAGTGCGGCTGGACGATAACCGAGGTTGATATCCGACAGCGGCCCGAAAGACGCCATGGAACGCTGGGAGAAACCGGATGAAGTCCACAAAAGCTGGCAGGAAAACAAGCTCCACGCGAAATGGTGTCGCGCCCAATGCGCAACTTGGCAGGAAGCCTTTCCTTTGAAGAAGTTCAACAAGCGAATTCCAGAAGTTACCTAACATTCCTGCGAGCCAAGCGTGCTTCCCGACGCCTCTGTGCTTCAACGTAGCGGCGGCGTTCGTCCGGGGTCTCCGCCTGAACAGGCGGCACCGCAACGGGCAAGCCCGTATCATCGATGGCAACAAAAGTAAGATAGGCATTGTTCGCCCGCCGGACTGTTCCCTGCCGGAGATTCTGCGCTGTTACCAT
Source organism: Bacteroidota bacterium (assembly GCA_019637975.1). Classification (NCBI taxonomy): domain Bacteria; kingdom Pseudomonadati; phylum Bacteroidota; species Bacteroidota bacterium. Next base: position 26,947 of record JAHBUR010000026.1, read on the forward strand.
CACTCCAACTTCCATCGAGGTTGTGAACGCACAATTCACCGAAGCTTGAAGCACGACGATTTCACCGAGTTTTATCGGAGTGTGGAAGTTCAACTCGTCAACCGAGGCGGTGACGCAGACACGGTTGGAGTGTCGTGCGGCCGCAATGGCCGCCGCGATGTCAATCCAATGCATCAGGCGTCCGCCTAACAAATTGCCCAACTGGTTGGTATCGTTGGGCAACACAAGTTCCGTCATGTAGACTTGGGAATCTTTTACCGTTCTTGCTTCCATTAACGTTTTTGCAAAAGAGCTGCCCCTGCTGCCGTGCCCCCAGCCGTTCCACTTTCATTTCCGCCCGCAGCCGGAACATCTTTCAACCCAGCCTCTACCTGTTCATTCAGCTGTTCTGCCCTTCCGCGCAGCACACTGTTGGGGTAGAGTTGGAGGAACTTTGCAATAGTCGCCTTCGCCTCAGGAAATCGCTTTCGTTTAATAAGGAGTTCGGTTTTTCCCAGGTATGCAACCGGAGCGTACTCCGTGTCGTGATATTTTTCAATGACAATATCGTAGTACAGCAATGCAGATTTGTTGTACTCCATCTTCGAGTAGAGCTCGGCGGCGTCAAAGTCCTTCTTTGCAAGGCGGAGTGTCAGTTCCTGGATTTTCTCCGATGCGTCGGGAACAAATTCGCTTTGCGGATAATACTCAACGAATGCCTGGAGTTCATCAATCGCCCGTTTCGTATACTGTTGATCAAGGCGCGATCGCGGCGAAAGATTGTAAAAACACAGTCCCAGCTTGTATTGGGCTTCGGATACCCGCGGGCTCGCCGGCATGTTCCGCCGGAGGGTTTGATACTCGTACGATGCGAGAAGATACTCTCCCCTCTTGAATCGGCTTTCTGCCAAATAGTACTGGGCATCTCCTGCAACCGCACTCCCCTGATGTTGCAAGGTCAGAACGGTGAATTCATTAATCGCTTGCAGATAATCTTCGTCGTCGAACAACGCCTTTGCATGTTGGAATCTGGCCTCGGGAGAAACATCCTGCAACACATCTTTCGAGCCGCAACCGGCCAGCATGCCCGCCAAAAGAAGAAAAACACATATCGTTCCAACAACAGAATGTCCACCCGAATTTTCCTTCACGCGCCTAGCTCCGTACGTTAAATAACAAAAGCACAGCCACAGCAATCGATCCGATCACTACAAGCGGCTCTGCAACATTTGAGAAGAAGCCCTGTTGAGGCAACTTTCCTTTAGTAATAGGAATTGTCGGATTCTCCACAAAACGAATTTCTGACAACCCAATTGTATCCGTCTTCGAGTCTGCGAATTCGTCCGTCAGGACGATAGACCCCGAGCGCCGGTCAACAATTCGCGCTGCGAGACGTAGCCGGACCGTCCTGTCCACCATTCGCGCCCCGAACAACCAATCTCTTCGTACACCCGAATACTCCACGCTCACATCAGATAAACCAAATTCGAATAACAACGGTGCCGCTTCGCTCACGCTCGGGTTGATTGAGCTGTTCTTGAGATTCTCAAGAATACTTCCTTCGATATACCACGATGATTCCTTGGGAAGAACTGAGATTTCTATTTCCGTCACGTCCCGCAAATCGGCATCACGCAACACACGTCCCGCAATGTTTCCAGCCAGGTTTCTTACAACATCAAGATTCGTCAACAGCTTTTCCTCGTCTGAACCCTCTTGTGCACGCACAGTACACACCGCGACAACAGCAATCAGGACAAGGAGAATCACATTCTTCGCCCCCGAACATGCCCTCCGGAGGAGGGATATTCGGTGCGAAGCATGCCAGCTCCAAGGGTGAGGCTCCGAATCTAAGAACACAATTAAGGCCTGGTTTGATTCAAATGTGATACCAAGGTACGGAAATTCGGCCGGAGTTTCAAGAAGACTGTCAATTCCCGACTCTAAACCGTGTCAGGACTTTGAATGAATGCGCGTCAGTTCACTGATGGCAAGCTCAATTTCGTCATCAAGGAAATGTCGGGAAAAGCGTCTTGCCCGCCGAATCGCGTTTCCATCAATCGTGGAAACAATCAAATCTTCATCGAAGAATTTCGCCTGCACATCAACTTCACCGTCCGGCCCCACTACCGAAGAACCGCCCCAGAAGTTGATTCCATCTTCATACCCGGTTCTGTTGCAAAAGGCAAGGTAGGTAGTGAGGAGGCGTGCGTATGCTTTGTGGTTTTCGGAATTCACGCGTGCCGTTTGAAGCTCACGTGCATCTCCGCCAAGGCGCGTCGGACTTGCGACAAGGGTAATGATAAGGTCTGCCCCATCCTGCGCAAGAATGTACGGCAGCGAAGGATGCCAGAGATCTTCACAGATCAAGACGCCGATTCGTCCATTGTTCGAATTGAATGCTCGTACCGATCTGCCGCGGTTGAAATAGCGCATCTCCTCGAACATCCCGTAAGTCGGTGGATAGGTTTTCCGATGGACAGATTGGACGGCTCCATCCTCCAACAAGAATGCTGAATTGTAGATTGCAAACGAGTTGCTCTCCTCGACTCCCCCGGCAATGATCGAGATGGTTCTACTCATTTCCAATAACGGAGAAAGCGCGGTGGTCTCACGAGCAGGATTAATAGCCAGTTCCCAATTCATGTCCTTGATCGTGTAGCCCGTAAGACTCAACTCGGGAAAGACTACAAGGGAGGCTCCGGCATCTTTCGCGCGTTGACAATACTCCAGATGTTTCTCGACGTTTTTCCTGATATCGCCGAGAACGGGGTCTATCTGAGCCAGAGCCAGCTTGAATGTCATGATGGGGACCGGGGGTGATAAAGGCTATTCACGTCTCAACCGTCGGACAAGTCGAACATCCGTATATCTTTGATATACGGAATGGTCTTGTCGGTTTCAAATGTTTCAGTTTTCAATTTTCTTTTCGATACGCTGCAGGTTGTGCGAATGATGGTAAGATAGGTTTTGAGATTATCTTCTTCGTGCTTCTTGTGCAGGTCTGTAATTAGCGTACCCATCTCGTCAAGCGGCAGGCGGAGTTCGTCAGTGATCTGCAGAACAAGTTCTCTGATAGCCTCGAGCCTCTTCTGCGAAATTTCCAAGCCGTGAGCTGCTCGCGAAGTTTTTGACGCTCAATAACGTTGAGAATCGTCTTGGGGAGAACCGGTGTCGAGATTTCCTCTTTCACAAGATAATCTTCGATACCGAGTTTCGTAACTTCAACCACAAGAGTCAAAATCCTTGTTCACAGTCAGAAAGACAATTGGAGTCACGAGGACCTTGCTTGTCGTGCAACAGGCGTGTGATTTCAAGCCCGTTCTGACCCGGCAGGAAGTAGTCCATCAGAATCATGATACGCAGGGTTTCATCGAGCTCAGTCGCGCTGGCGCCGTTCTCCTTCCATGTAACAAGAAACTGGTCGGGCTCATGTTTTCGTAGAAACACGTCAACGAGTTTGGCAAAATCAGGATTGTCTTCAATCAGAAGTACGCGTATGGCGGTCTGTTGTTCCATGTGAGAGGATGCTTAAGCTGGTTTCTTCACACTGAAGTAAAACGTTGACCCAACACCCGGCGTTGAATCAAGCCAGATGCGGCCTCCTTCACGCTCGACAATTCTCTTCGCTATCGTGAGGCCCGCGCCCGTTCCGCGGAATTCTTCGCTTCGTTTCAGACGTTGGAATATTGTAAAAATGCGCTCGAAATATTGGGGTTCAATTCCGATGCCGTTATCTGCAACGGAGAATACAAACTCGTCGTCGGTTTCGCTGACACTAATGTCGATTTTCGGAAGAGGTTTGTCGCAGAACTTCATCGCATTTGAAATCAGTTCCCGGAACACCATGCTCAGCCGCGTGCGCTTGTAACGGGCAAACAGGCATGTTCTCCGCGACCTGAACTGTGAGATTCTTCTCACGAAGAGAGAACTGGAGATCGTAAAGGATTTCATCAATAATCGTTCGCACGGATACGACCTCGATTTCATCTGTCATCCGGCCCAAGCGAGACAGTGTCAGGAGATCATCGATGAGATTCTTCATCCTCGATGTCGAGTGGACAATCGCCCCGAGATACTCCTTTCCTTCGGCATCAAGTTTCTCCCTGTAGTCTTTCATGACGATCTTGCTGTACCCCTCAATGCTGATCAGCGGTTCCTTCAAATCGTGCGAAACAACGTACGTGAAATCGTCCAGCTCTTTGTTCCTGGTCTCGATTTCAGACGATTTCCTCAGAGTATCCTCGTACAGCAACGCCTTACCAATTGCAACACCCGTCAAATTAGCTATACTTTCCAAGAGACGCAAGTGATTGGTTTTATAGAAGTTACGCCCGGATGAGATGATTGAAATAATGCCAATCACCTTCTGATCCGACTTGAGTGGAACAGCGAGAATCGAGTCAGTATTCTCGGAGGTGGTGCTCCCGAGGAAACCCTTCCCGTCGGAAATGACCTCTTGATAAATCGTGTTCGGCCATTCTGCCAATGCCCTTATCTTCATTCCTGCGGGGTAAAATTCTTCCACGCCATTCACAACCCGCGCCACGAGGGAGAGCGTTTTCTCGTCAGGAAGATACGCCTGGTAATAGAATCGTTCCGAAGGCAGCGCCTCTTGCGTTTCACTGTACACGACCCGTATCATCGATTTCAGATCGAGAACTCCGGTCAGGCCCTTGCCGAGTTCGTACAATGTGGTAAGGGTTTTCACCTGCTGCTGAACCTCCTCATACAATTGAGCATTGTCGACAGCACCGCCGATCTGATTTCCAATCAGAAGGAGAAGCTGCTGTTCGCTTTCGCTGAAGGCATGCGCTTTCGAGAAATTGATCATGAACGCGCCAAGTATCTTCTCCTTTGATTGCAATGGAATAACCGCCGAGCTTTGGAGCCCGAGTATCGCATTCAAGCGTTTGCCCACTTCAGTGAGCCGGTCTTCTTGATGAAGTCCATCTTCGATGTAGATGGGCTTTCCGGAAGTGATCACGATGCCGGTAAGGGATTTGTCAATCGACAACGTTTGCAGCGCTCTCGCATACTCATCGGGAATGCCCCAGTGCTGTGTGAGGACCAGCTGCCCTTTGGATTCATCCAGCAAATAGAAGGCAACCATGTGTGCGTCAAAAATGCTCCTTCAGTTGATCCCACCGCCACACGAAGAACGGCCTCCACTTCCAGAGACATATTTATGGATGTGGTAATAGCATTGACGGCAACGAGTTCCTTGTTCAGGCGCTTCAATTCCGCTTCCGTTCTGTTGATGTTGCTGATATCCGTATGCGTGAACACCAGCGCAACAACTCTCTCTCCAATCACCATCGGGTTGACAACCATATGGTACACAAGAGGTTGGGCTACCCCCGGGATTGAAATATCGCGGGCGTAGTATTCAATTCGCCGCGCAAACAGATCATCCATAACCGTCTTGTAGTGTTCCCACCTCGAGTTTTCCGGAACGATCACGCGCAACGATTGACCAACAATTGTTTCTCGTCTGCCAGCTCATCTAACCCCAACCGGATCATGAAGTCGCTCCACGCCTTGTTTTACTTCTGTAATCCGGTATTGCCCGGATCGACGGTGTAAACGACATTGTCAATAGAGGATTGAAGATTACATTTAAAGTAGGTCGGAGTCATTCTCAACCTGTCTGAACAATCGTACACGTTGAATGATGGTACCCACCTGTACTGCAACGAGGTTGGAGAACGCTCAACTCATCTTCCGAAAATGCATCCTTCAAGTCACTCAGTAAACTGAATGTTCCCAGCGCTTTTTCGTTGACAAAGAGAGGAATAGTAATCTGTGATTTACTCCTTGACTCGGAGGCACTGACAATCACAGGCCTTTCCGAGCGGATAGCATCGTAAATAACTGTTGCATCGAGGGCAAGGCGGTCAACACGGCGGCTCTCTCCCGATTCCGTAGGAACGGCGTGATACCACGGCGAGAGTTGCTGAGTTTCATCAAGGAAGGCGATGCTCATGCCATCGAACGGAATGAGTGCATGCACCTCTGTAGCAATCGATTCGAATATCTGGTCGAGGTCCGTCGTCGTATTCGCATGACTGATAATCCTGTTCAACAACTCGAATTGCCGGTTCTTCCACTCCAAATCCAGAACAAGCTGTCTGCGTTCGGATATATCACGGGCAATATTCAAGATCGCAATGGATTCCCCGTGAACATTCCTCAACAGCGTTGTATTCAGACTGACGGCAACCTGGTTGCCGTTCTTATGAACCCACGTCATATCAAGGTCGTGGAGATGCTCTCGAACGTGCAAGTCGGACACCCAGCGGAGAAACCGCGTCATCTCGTCGTCCAACAGCCACGGATACGGGAAGTGCTTTAATCGAACCTCCTCCCGTTCGTATCCTGTCAAACGTGTGAACTCGCGGTTCACCTCCCAGATCTCTCCTTCAAGATCAGAGATCAACAACGCGTCGCCCATCGCATCAATGACGTTACGCAATGTCTCTTCAGACTCGGTGACATCAAGTTCACGCTGATGCGTATCAACGCCCCGCGTAACGAGCAGAAGAACGCCCGTGCGCACATTCTGCGAATCCAGCAACGGTTTCAGATGAAGATGGAACGGAGCATGCACATCCGGAAGCGACGACGACAAATCGACCTGCTGCGTAACCCCGTTCTCTGAAGAAGATAACCGATCCATCATTGCGAGAATGGATTCACGCAGCACGGGGATGTCATGTAGGCTCTTCCCGGCAACATCGTTGCGTGAGATGCCTGTTATGTGTTCAAGGCCCCGGTTCCATTCGGTACAGAGGAGATCGTTGTCGAATGCGGCAATTCCGTCCGTCAGTGCGTGTAGAATGTCTTCTATAGGCGAGGCAGTCAGTCGTGTGTCGGGAGTTTCGCTTTCTTCGCTTGCAATCTGTTTCCTTGCCGTGATATCGTGCAATATTCCCTCGATCAAAAGGATGCTTCCATCGGAAGCCTTCTTGTAACGAACGCGATCCTCGAGCCAGATGTACGTCGCCTTGCCTTTCGGGAAAATGCGATATTGGAGTTGAAATTCTTCTTCCTCTGTTGCTTGATTCGAGATTCGCTTGGACAACACAGGTCTATCGTCGGGGTGAAGGAGCGTGCGCCATAAGCCTGCATTGGCCATGAAATCAGCAGGGATGTAGCCCAACAGCTTCGCAATGCTCGGACTGACATAAACGAACGTACCATCAGGCTGGAGGGTGTACAGTACGTCAGAAATATTGCTGACTGCGGCAGCGAACCTTTCATTTGCATCACGGGCAGTTTCTTCGAGCAGAACTTTGTCAACTCCTGTGCTGAGTTGGCGGCTCAACGACGCAAGCAGAACACGATCGTGTGCATCCAGCGATTCTTGTCGCATCGTTGCGAGAAAGAGAATTCCGTGCAATCTGTTCCTGACCACTAGGGGTAAGAACGCAACGGATGTGTATCTCTCTCCCTCGAACAATCCTCTGTGAGGAAGATACGGCGGATACTCGGAAACAGCAGCAACAATTGGTTCATGCGTCTTGTCGAAGAAGCGTGCTAAACCTTCGTCAAGATGTTGTGTAGTGAAAGCTGAGACTACTTTGCCGCCCAGGTTTCTGTGTGTATGGATTCTCAGCTCTGAATGGGCAGGGTCAACGGACAAGACAGCGCCTGTCTCAAATTGAGTTCCCCTCATCGCCGCATTCAAGCCGCTCCGGTAGATATCGTCGAGCGTGGATAGTCCGGCAATATCATCCGATATGCGATTCAGGAGTTCGAGACCCTTGCTCCTTCGCTCGAAGAGTTCTTCCGTGGTCCGCTGCTGCGTCATATCCCGATGATACGACAGGACGGCCCATCGTTCGTTGAAGAGAATCCGCCGTGCGCTGACTTCGATGAAGATCTTCGAGCCGTCTTTCTTCGTACCGGTGTATTCATACAGCAAGTCCGACTCATCCCCGATGGATCGCTTTTCTTCCTGATCAGCAATCAGGGCGCGGGCGTTTCTGCCGGAAACAACGGATGTCACGCTTTTTCCCAACAATTCCATTACGGAATCATATCCGAACATTCTCGCAAAGCTGCTGTTGAGCAGGACAAACTTCCCATCCAGCGACACCGAAATTGCGAGTGGCGAACCCTCCAGCAATACTTGAAATTTTGCATCAACAGCTCCCGCCCGGTCGAGAATCCGGCGTCGTTCGCTTACGTCGGTGAATGTGCAGTAGAGAGCTTCTTTCCCATGGAATTGAACCACCGATGCCGAAAGCTCGACCGCAACAGTCTTGCGGTCGGGGGCCGGGAGAAGTACTTCCCGGGTACTGATCCTGCCATGAGTCTCTTTGCTCTCAAAAAGAGATGAAATTTCTTTTAGCAGATCCGCATTCTTTCGTCCAAAGAAATCCGAGAGGGAGGGTGAATTTTCCTGTGTCCACGGAAACAACCTTGTGAACAGGTCGTTCTTGATGACAAGCTTGCGGTTGACAAAGATCGCGTAAGGATAGGGAAGCGCGGTAATAAAATCGCGATACTCTTGCTCAAGAGACGTGAGAGAATTATTGTCCGCAACCGAACGTTTTGCCGCCATGGGAGCCTCAGTCTACCAACTTCCGCTCGACCCGCCACCGCCGAAGGATCCGCCGCCACCGCTAAACCCTCCGAATCCCCCGCCTCCACCTCCCCATCCTGTCCCACCCGAGGAACGTCCCCGATGTCCTCCTCCGAAAAGAATCGGGAGTGCGGCGGTTCCCAGCAACCCACGGGAACGTTTACCTCGAGCCAGTGCCGAGAGAATGATGAATGCCAACAGCAGGAAGATGATAATAGCGCCGACAGTGTCTTCGTTATCGTCTTTCCGCTTATCAGCTTTGTGCTCATTTCGCGTGGCAAGTATGATTGCTTCCGCTCCTGCCTTAATACCCGCGTAGTAGTCGCCATCGCGAAAGTGTGGCGTAATCTCCCGGCGAATAATTGTTCCGGCAAGGCCGTCCGGCAGCACTCCCTCCAAACCATATCCCACTTCAATGCGCAACTTGCGATCATCTTTTGCAATCAGCAGAAGGATGCCGTTGTCGGTTCCCTTCTGCCCGATTAAATTTGCCTCCGCAATTCGCAGGGCGAACTCTTCGATGCTTGCGCCTCCAATAGTGGGGAGTATTACGATGACTAGTTGCGTTGACGTTGAATCCTCGAATCGGGCAACGTCGGCCTCAAGGGCGTTCACTTGTGCCGTGGAAAGTGTGTTCGTGAAATCGGTCACCCGCCGCGTTAGTTTCGGGACCGGCACCTCCTGAGCAAGTTGATCCTGCGTCTGGCTGAACGCACGACTCCACCCGGAATTCCCTGAAGGCATCCACAATGCGGCGATAAGAACAAGGTATAGGAACGGCTTCATCATCAGAACTTTACCGCAGGAGGCGCATCTGCGCCTTCACGTGCTTTGAACCACTCTTTCTCACGGAATCCCGTGAATGCCGCTATGAACGACATCGGGATTCTTCGAATTGCGCCATTGTAATCCTGAACAGCTGCATTGTACCGGGTGCGTGCAGTCGCAATGCGATTCTCCGACCCGGCAAGCTCATCCTGAAGCTTCATGAAATTCTCGTTCGATTTCAGTTGCGGATAATTCTCCGCTACTGCAAGAAGACGCGAGATAGCAGACGAAAACTGATCCTGAGCCTGCTGGAACCGGGCAAATGCTCTCGGGTCTTCAAGAACTTCTTTCGTGACGGTAATCTGTCCGACTTTTGCCCTTGCCTCTGTAACGCCGAGAAATACGTCCCGTTCCTGTTGGGCGAATCCCTTCACGGTCTCGACATAGTTTGGGATAAGGTCGAACCGGCGTTGGAACTGATTCTCAACTTGAGTCCACGCTCCGGACACTTCCACATCTTTCGTAACAAGTGAATTGTAGGCTCCAACGCCCCACATAACGAGCAGAACGATGATGCCGACAATCGCCAATAGAATAATCATACCTTTTTTCATGTAGTCTCCTGACTAATGGAAGATGGATTTAGGGAAGATAGATGATAGTTGCTTCATTTCCTTGAGCAGACTGTCGGCTTCCGCGCCGGTTGCCGGTACGGCTTTCCATTCCTTGACATGAACGGGAATGAAGGAAAATTGCGGCCCTTCGCCGTGTAGCCTGATTTCAAGCAGACCAGTATCATACGTGTGTCTGCTGTTTCCGCCAAAGATGAGATTTCCGAGTGAATAGGCAATGATCTTGCCCTTGTAGAGTTCAATCCCCTGCAATACATGGGGATGATGGCCGATAATGGCATCGGCCCCTGCATCGATAACCTTGTGGGCGAATGCACGTTGGGTGGCATCGGGTTTTTGAGCTTTTTCAATCCCCCAATGAAAATTCACTACGATGTAGTCTGCTTCGTTGTTCTTCTTCAGAAGTCTTATGTCCCGTTGAATGAGCTTCAGCACCCTGTCGGCAACGCCAAAGGATTTTCCCGTTGCGGCCGGAGCCTCACCGCCATTGTAGTATCCCAAAAGGGCGATTCTTCGCCCCCGAACAGTCTTGATGAGCGCCTGATGAGCCTCGGCGTGCGTTCTTCCTGCCCCTACACGGCCGATTCCGGCCGAGTCGAGGAAATCAAGCGTATCGAAAAGTCCATCCTTCCCGAAGTCATGAATATGATTGTTTGCGATATTTACCACCTCTATTCCGGCAGCCGAAATCACGTCGAGAAACCGGGGCTTCATGCGGAATGTAAATGGCTTCTCCTGTCGCTTGCCCCGGACGGTTACAGGGACTTCAAGATTCACCATGCTGATGTGATCTGTTCTGAACAAATCAAATTCGCTGAACGCACGATGAATATCATCCCCCACCGCCTCCTGATAGCGGTGCGCGAGAAGAACATCGCCGCCAAAGCGCATTATCACTTCGAGAGTGTCCGTTGGCGAGGACGGCAAATCCGTTTCAAGGGAATATGCCTGAGAAACACAAAGAACTGTCAGGCACAAAGCAAAACGAACCCGCATCAGGACAATATTCACAAGAAAATGCCAGTCACTTGTTGAAACAAAACAAGGAAGCGTAAGCCTCCTTTTGCTTGATGTCCGCCATCATCGCCTGTAATTCTGCCCCCATCATCTGAGAAACTGCTTCAAGCCAAGACCGATTATCTCTGAAAGTATATGAAAATAGAAGAAGGCTTGCAAGATGAGCGCTGCTCCATAAAACAAAAAAGGAAGCCCAAAGGCTTCCCTTTTCATTTCGATTTGAACAATCGTTCAGTTAAAGATGTACCCGATACGGGCTGCAATGCTCGCCGCACCTGAGACACCAAGATAGCGTACCGCAACGTCAAAGTTGCTTGCTTCGAAACCAACCATCGGCTGATATGTGAAATCGCTACCGGAGACCGAAATACTCTGTGCGGGAACGACGACGATGGTGCCAACTGTGATTGCAGGGGTATCCTGTGTGTACGAGGAGAAGATCAATCCCATGTCAAATCCGCCGTAGAGTCTGAATGGACTGCTTGCGGGTGCAAAGTAGTATCGTCCGCCAACAACAACAGGAATCATGCTCCAGTTGCCCGGTTTGATTGTGAACGTGCCAACTGTCCGCTCTTTGCCTGAAAAGATCATGTATCCTGCTGTTCCGTTGAGGGTTAACATATCATTAATCGGATAGTATCCCTTTGCAGTACCGCCAATTCCAAGATTCCAGCCATCGCTGAAACCGGTCGTCATCGGAATTGCCACGTCTGCACCGACACCGAAACGGAACTTCCCTTGCGCACTTGTGCTGTCAACTGCAAAAACAACAAACGCCACTGCCAGAACTACTAGCAATGTTTTTTTCATAAAGGTACCCCTTTTGAATGTGATAAGTTATGGTTATTTGGTGGATTGTGGTCAGAAGTCAGGTTCGGTAAACCCGACTAAGTATATGCAAAATGGAGCTTGCTGTCAAGTTAAGAAATTCGCATCTAAAGGAAATCCCCCGTTTGGGGTATTTCACGAAAACGTATATAAAAATGGACAGGTTACAAGCTGAACAGCGCGCCAAATTGAATCATAAAGCCACGGGACTTCGCGCTTGGAGCCGTGGCACCCTGCTGAACTTGGCGAGCATCAACGTTCGACAGCCCCAGAGCATATCGAACGTCGCCGGTCAGTGCGACGCTTTTTGTAAGGTTGAACTTCGCCCCACCACCGAACGCAAGAGCAAAATCAAGCGAGGAGACATTGCTTTTGATGTCGGTTTCCTGGGGGGCTCCCTGAAGAAGATCCACCTTCTGTGTGGCGGAAGCCACGATTCCTAAGCAGGGGCCTGCGAAGCCGTAGGGTTGGAAAGTTCCGCTCATCAAGAGTATCTTGAAAAGAATCGGAATGTCAATCTTGCTTATGGAAATTGTTTCACTTGCTCCTTGTTGATTCTGCCACTTCGTTGAAGCCCCATTATAGCCAGGTTCAATCTGTACACCGAACATACCTCCGAACAAGAGCTCAATCTGTGCAGCAGCAACCAAACGCAGAATGCCACTTTTTGAAATGCCGGGGTTTCCCTGATACGGGTCAGGGTCAACCGACAACGAGCTGACATTAAGACCCGCTTTCGGACCAACAGAGAATTTGATCTGCGATACTGATGGGACCGTCAACGTAACGGCAAACAGAATGAGCAGACAAATGCGGAAAATTGTGAGCATTGTGTTTCTCCTCGACCTTGTTGAGAATTTGTTATTTTCTTTGGTGAATACTCATGGAATCTCATACCGAATGCCGGGCCGGATGGCGATATTGAATACCGTGATACCAGGGAATCCGGGGAAGGGCGACGAAACAAATTGTGGCCCGAGAGTCAGATCCGCCGATACATACAAATTCTTCGCAACACCGAAGCTTGCCCCTCCCCCAAAGGGGATGAACACATGGGGGCCAGCCGTCACAAATACAAGTGCAAAACCTGCATGCGCATACGGCTTGATATTCGAACCGGGGATCTGAAAGTAGTACTTGAAATATGATACCCACGTTATGGGTGTCCCTGTTGCCGTTGTGATGTCGAACTCGGTGCCAACAGCCGGCCCTTTCCCGAACATGACTTCCGCCATCGGCCCGAATGTGAAATCCGTCGAACTGGCGCCTCCGCCCGTTGAGATGGAAAGCCCCATATTCCCTCCGACTACCCAACGTACTTGGGATTGGGAAGGATCGGCAAGAACAGCAAACAGAACGAAAAGAGCAATAACCGCCGTAACCCGATTTTTCATGCTTTACTCCTTGTTGGTTGTTTTGTTTGTTTACCGCAAGAGTGAGCGTGAGATAACGACACGCTGAATCTCTGAAGTACCTTCGTAAATCTCTGTGATCTTCGCATCGCGCAAGTACCTCTCGACGAGATATTCCTGAACGTATCCGTATCCTCCGTGAATTTGGATCGCCTCCAGTGCAGCCTGAACGGATATTTTGGACGCGAAGAGTTTTGCCATTGCCGCTTCCGATCCGAATGGAAGTCCGGCATCTTTAAGCGCCGCAGCCTTCAAAATCAACAAGCGGGCAGCCTGGATGTTAGTTGCCATCTCGGCAATCTTGAATTGAATTGCCTGCAGTTCTGCAATAGGCTTGTCAAACGCTTTCCGTTGTTTTGAGTAATTGATGGATGCATCAAGACAGGCTTGCGCTATTCCGAGCGCCTGTGCGGCAATCCCGATACGGCCGCCTTCCAGGGTTTTCATGGCGAACTTGAAACCGTCTCCCTCTTCACCAATTCTGTTGGCGACAGGAATTCTCGCATCCTGAAATGCAAGCGAAACGGTATCGGAACTGCGGATTCCCAACTTCTTCTCTTTCTTTGCCACGGAGAACCCCGGTATGCCCTTGTCGACAATGAACGTGCTGATACCCTTGGGTCCCTTTGATTTATCAGTGGCGGCCATAACGAGCACAAGGTCGCATGTGCTTCCGTTGGTAATCCAGTTCTTTGTACCGTTGAGAATATAATAATCGCCATCACGATCCGCAACTGTTCGTTGGTTTGAGGCATCACTTCCTGCCTCGGGCTCGGAGAGGGCAAATGCCCCGAGCTTTTTGCCGGATGCCAGATCACGCAAATACCGTTGCTTTTGATCTTCAGTTCCGTATTTGTCGATTCCGTAACAGACAAGCGAGTTATTGACAGACATGATGACACCGCAGGAAGCATCAACGCGGGAGATTTCCTCCATCGCACCGAGCTGATCGAATCCAAGCCCGCACCACCCCACTCTTCCGGTACCATCATCCCCATGAAGCCGAGTTCCCCCCATTTCTTTTACGAGATCGTGGGGAAAAAATCTCCTTCTCATCCCGTTCCAATGGAACTGGCGCTATTTTCTGATCGGCAAAGTGGCGCGCTGTTTCGCGTATAAGTTCGTGTGTCTCTGAGAATTGAAAATCCATGATGGTGTATGTTCCCCTGTTCAGTGTGGTTTGGTGTAATCGTAGAAGCCTTTTCCGCTCTTGCGGCCAAGGTGCCCTGCGGCAACCATTTTCTTCAGTAGCGGGCAGGGACGGTACTTTGAGTCGCCGAGACCTTCGTGAAGAACATTCATGATGGAAAGGCACACATCAAGCCCGATAAAGTCCGCAAGGGTCAGCGGACCCATCGGATGATTCATGCCGAGTTTCATCACTGTGTCGATGGATTCAGGGGTCGCTACTCCCTCCATCACACAGTACATTGCTTCATTCAGCATCGGAAGAAGTACACGGTTTGAAACAAAACCCGGATAGTCATTGACCTCCACGGGTACCTTTTCCAGTTTTTCCGAGAGCGCCTTCACCGTCGCGTATGTTTCATTCGATGTTGCGAGTCCGCGTATCACTTCAATCAACTTCATGACGGGAACGGGATTCATGAAGTGCATCCCTATCACTTTGTCCGGGCGCTTGGTGGTTGCAGCAATTTCCGTTATTGAGATGGAAGATGTATTCGAAGCGAGAATCGTCTCCGCCTTGCATGAGGAATCAAGAGTCTTGAAAATGTCGCTTTTGATCTTTTGATTCTCCGTTGCTGCTTCGATAACGATATCTGCCGTCGATGCCGCAGATGCCAGATCCGTCGAGAGCCGGATGTTTCCAAGCGTTGTCTTCTTGGTTTCCTCGGTCAGGACACCTTTCTTCACTTGGCGATCAAGATTGGCGGATATGGTTGCCAACCCCTTGTCGAGAAACTCTTGCTTGATATCGTTCAGTGTTACAGTGAATCCATACTGGGCAAAAACGTGGGCGATACCGTTGCCCATGGTTCCCGCGCCTACCACGGTTACATTCTTGATGTTCAAAGCATTTTCCTTCTATTTCTTCGGTATGTTGGCCGGAGTTGATGGTGGAACGGTGATTAGACACGCTCGACAATCAGCGCGGACGATTCTCCGCCTCCGATGCAAATTGCGGCAAGTCCGCGCTTGAGATTGCGTTGTTCGAGAGCATGAAGCAGCGTGACCAGAATTCTCGCACCGCTGGCGCCAATAGGATGGCCGAGAGCCACGGCTCCGCCATTGACGTTCAGCTTGTTGACATCCAGGGCAAGAATGTTGCTGACTGCAAGGGCAACAACGGCAAACGCCTCATTGATTTCGAACAGATCGATATCATTCAAACTCATCGCTGCCCTGCTTAACACGTTGTTGATGCCATCGGCAGGAGCCGTTGTGAACCAGAGCGGTTCCTTGGCCGAAGACGCTTGCGCAACGATGCGGGCAAGAGGTTTCACGCCGAGGGACTTCGCCTTTTCGGCGGACATGAGAACGAGTGCCGCAGCGCCGTCATTGATTTTCGAGGAGTTCGCGGCAGTAACGCTGCCGTCTTTCATGAAGGCTGATTTCAATTTCGGGATCTTTGAGAAATCCGTTTTGAAGACATCTTCATCATCAACAACAGTTTTTGTTTCCTTGCCCTCAGTGACTTCAACTCCAACGATTTCCTTCGCAAACCGGCCTGTCTTTTGTGACTCTTGCGCCCGCGAATAACTCAGGATGGCGAACTCGTCCTGCTTATCCCTCGGGACATGACATTCTCTCGCACACAATTCTGCCGCATTGCCCATCGGCGAGTCATCATAAACGTTCAACAGTCCGTCTCGCATCATTGAATCAAGAATCTGCGCATGTCCCATACGGTAGCCTGCACGGGCTTTGTCCAACAGGTACGGAGCATTGGACATACTCTCCATGCCGCCTGCGACCACAACATCCGCGTGTCCGAGCATGATGGATTGAGCGCCGAGCATAACGGCCTTCAGTCCCGAACCGCAAACCTTGTTGACCGTCATCGTTTCGACGGCGACCGGCAAGCCCGCATAGATCGCTGCTTGGCGGGCGGGTGCTTGTCCGACGCCTGCTTGAATGACGTTGCCCATGATCACTTCATTGACTTGCTCGGATGCAATGTTCGCGCGCTTCAGCGCTTCTTTGATAACAAGAGCTCCAAGCTTCGGGGCCGGCACGGAACTGAGAGCCCCACGGAAACTCCCTATCGGCGTTCTGCAACCGCTGACAATGACAACTTCGTTCGTATTCATGTTAGCTGTTCATAGATTTCAAGAATTCTTTGTTTGATTTTGTCCCTCTCATCTTGTCCAGCAAAAATTCCATCGCTTCGACCGTGTTGAAATCGGACAAGAACTTGCGCAAGACCCAGACGCGATTCAGATCGTCGGCATCCATCAGCAATTCCTCCTTGCGTGTGCCCGACCGGTTGACGTCCATTGCCGGGAACATGCGTTTATCGCTCAACTTGCGGTCGAGAACGATTTCCATGTTGCCCGTGCCTTTGAACTCTTCAAAGATCACTTCGTCCATCCTGCTGCCGGTTTCTATCAGAGCCGTCGCGACAATCGTGAGGCTCCCCCCCTCTTCGATGTTACGGGCCGCACCGAAGAATCGCTTCGGCTTGTGCAGTGCATTCGCATCGACACCACCCGACAGGATTTTCCCTGAATGCGGAACAACCGTGTTGTGGGCGCGGGCAAGTCGCGTGATGCTGTCAAGCAACACAACAACGTCGCGCTTTGCTTCGACGAGGCGTTTCGCTTTTTCCAACACCATATCCGCCACCTGTACGTGACGCTCCGGCGGTTCGTCAAACGTCGAGCTGACGACTTCCGCATTCACGGAACGTTCCATATCCGTCACCTCTTCGGGTCGCTCGTCGATCAACAGAACGATGAGTTTCACTTCGGGGTGATTGCGGGAAATGCTGTTCGCAATCTTCTGCAGAAGAATTGTTTTACCTGCCTTCGGCGGCGAGACGATCATCCCGCGTTGGCCCTTGCCTATCGGAGTAAGTAAATCCATAATGCGCATCGAATACTCGCCGGGTGCCGTCTCCAACTTGATTGTCGTATTCGGATACAACGGCGTGAGATTGTCGAACAACACACGCTCCCTGATCGATTCCGGATTTTCATCATTGACTGCCTCGACGCGTAGCAGCGCAAAGAAGCGCTCGCCCTCCTTCGGAGGTCGAACCTGCCCGCTTACAGTATCGCCCGTTCTGAGGTTAAATTTTTTGATTTGGGAGGGGGAAACGTAAATGTCGTCGGGCGACGGAAGGTAGTTGTAGTCCACCGACCGGAGAAAGCCGTAGCCGTCAGGCAAAACCTCCAACACTCCTTTGCTGAATGTGAGGCCGCCTTGTTCGGTTTGCGCTTCAAGGATTTTGAAAATGAGTTCCTGCTTTCGCAGATCGCTGTAGCCGGTGATGTTCAGGTCTTTGGCGATTTGGTTGAGCTCTGCAATCTTTTTTGACTTGAGCTCTGCAATGTCCATTGGCATGGAGCGTGAATCCCTTCACTAAAAATATATGCGCCCTTCACACGTTGACCTCGAGCCAGATCGTGAAAGTCTATTCGGGGAGAACGGTTGAAGAGAATTGGTTGGATGTGTAATAACTGATGAGTTCGAACAGGTGGTACTTCAGACGCCTGCCGTATCGCAGGCAGGAGCCGCTAAAAACATTCCTCTTTCCATCAAAAATATAGACTATTTGAATTAGATTGTCAAGCATGTTGCAGCAGCTTAACGAAGCGATGGGATCCTTTTTCCGGTAAGATGCTGCTGTTTTTAGAAATGTTCCGGAAAGCGCTTCCAAGGTATTCCACCGCTATCCGGTTATCTGATCTGAAAGCGATTTCAAGGCCTCGGCGACGACATAATGCGACCCTGTAATGACAATTTTTGTCCTCTCACGGGAGATTTTCCTTGCGGCAAGAATACCTTTTTGAACAGTGCCGGCATCGATCGCCGTTACACCTGTCTTTCGCACTTCTCTGGCAATTACTCTTGAACTCAGAGAGCGTTTGTTCTTTGCACTGACGGCAATCACCTGGCTGCCGATGCGGCTGACAACTTCGCACATCTCCGGGTACTGTTTGTCTCTCATTACCCCGAATACGACTACGCAATTTCGAAAGCGGTGTGAAGAAATCGTCTCCGCAAGCGAGTTCAACCCCTCCACATTATGCGCAACATCCAAAACGAAGCGGCCTCCCACCCTCTCGAATCGCCCTCGCAGGCCGGTGTTTGCCCGGACATGCTCGAATCCCCGGTGAATGGTGTCGTCCGAAATTCCACTGAACAGTTTCGTATGTACATTGGATCGCATGAGTACATCAATTGCCGCAAAGGCAGTCGTTGCATTATTAATCTGATGTTCCCCCGCAAGTTCAAGCCGGACATGTGAAACGGAAAACCGTCGTGATTGAAAGCGAAGCGTCGAATGCCGTCCGTCCGTTTTGCGTCGCTTCACGTTGACATTTTTGTGTGAGACAATGAGCGGCGACTTTTTTCCGGCGCAGATTCGTCGTAGCGTCGCTGATACCTCCGGGTTTGTGGATCCTGTAACACAAGGCGTATGCCGCTTGATAATCCCTCCCTTTTCACGTGCTATTGTTTGCAGCGTATTTCCGAGATACTCCATGTGGTCAAACGAAACGCCTGTTATGACACTCACCAGCGGGCGTAACACGTTGGTGGAATCCAGGCGCCCTCCGAGACCCGCTTCAACGACCGCTATATCAACATGACGATCCGCAAAATATTGGAACGCGATGCAGGTAGTTGCTTCGAAAAACGTGGCGTTCAACTGTTCGATCATCGGGCGCAGTTTCCTTGCATACTGAACAAGAAGCTGTTCCGGCATTTCAATTCCGTTGATGCGGATGCGCTCAGTGAATTTGACAAGATGAGGAGATGTGTACAGCGCGGTGGTGCAGCCCGATTCCATCAACACCGATGCAATAAGCGACGCCGTCGAGCCCTTGCCATTCGTTCCCGCAATGTGAATCGACAGAAATCTTCGTTCCGGATTCCCGACGGATTTCAACAGTGCTCTGATATTGCGCAGCCCGAATTTCATACCGCGACTCTGAAGTCCGTACAGAAAACGGAGTGTTTCGTTGTAAGCCTTCATGGAGGTATTGCGGGATGATACCGCGATGCGACGAAACGGGGATTCACCTACAGCCAACTCGAAATGGCGGAGAACTCTGTTTTTGCGTCGAGACTTCCGACCAGGTCGCCGACATCGGACAGATTGTGCGATTCACAGAATACCCGGATGCCTTCGGCTATCTTGATCCCGGCTCCCGGATCGATATAGTTGGCCGTTCCCACCTGTACTGCCGAGGCACCCACCATCAGGAATTCAATTGCATCATCGGCATTCATGATGCCGCCGATTCCTATCACCGGGATCTTCACTGCCTTCGATGCTTCATATACCTTGGCAAGCGCAACCGGCTTGATAGCCGGACCCGAAAGTCCGCCGGTGACGGTCGAGAGCTTTGGTTTCCGTGTATGGATGTTCACCGCCATGCCGATAAGCGTATTGATAACGGAGAGTGCATCCGCCCCTGCTGACTCTGCTGCACGGGCAAATTCGGAAATGTGCGTGACATTCGGAGTAAGTTTGATGGACAGGAATTTTCTTGTTCTGGAACGGAGACGTCGGGTGATCTCCTCGATCATCATCGGATTTGTTCCAAAACTCAGTCCGCCTTCCTTTACATTCGGGCATGAGACGTTGATTTCATATCCATCTATACCCTCCTCCGCTTCCAGCGCATCAAGCACATTGCAGTATTCATCAATTGAACTTGCCGCGATGTTGGCGATAATCGCTGTGTCCAACGTCCTGAGAAACGGCAGCTTCTCTGCGATAAATCTATGGACGCCGATATTCGCCAGGCCGATGGAGTTCAGCATGCCGCTTGCGGTTTCCACGATGCGCGGCGGCGGGTTGCCGTCACGGGGCTTCATGGAAAGAGATTTCGTTACGATTCCTCCCAGTTGTGCAACATCCACCAATTCAATTGTGTCGTCGCCATATCCATACGTACCCGAAGCAACCAACACTCTGTTCTTGAACCGGACTCCCGCAAGTGTAACGGATGTTGTGATCATGTCAGATTCGTATCCTCCGTACATCAAATGTCGGCCCGTCTTTGCACATTAGTGCATACTTCCTCTCCGTGCCGGTTAGTTCAACAGGGCATCCTTGACAGATGCCGAAACCGCATGCCATCGGGCCTTCCAACGACACTTCGCACGGAATGGTGTTCTCTATCGCAAACGCAGCAACAGCATGAAGCATTTTGGTCGGGCCGCAAGCGAAGATCTTTGGACGACCGGATCTATAGCTATCAGAGTACTTCTTGAGCAAATCAACGACCGTGCCGTGCAACCCTTCTGTTCCATCATCTGTCGCAACGTGGACGTTGATAAGGTGATTCTTCACCAGTTGTCGGTCCGTACGCGAACCGATGAATGTCAAAACAGACTTCTGCCGCGCAACAAGGGTTGCGGTTGCAATCGGCAGAGGGGCAACGCCGAGTCCTCCCCCAACAAGCACAGCGGTATCGAAGTCATCTTCCGAAAGTGAAAACGGAACTCCCAATGGTCCCAATGCATCTATCAGATCTCCGCGTTGTTTCTTCCTGAGGACCGAGGAGCCTTTGCCAACAACATTGAAAATTATCTCGACAAATTCCCCTTGCGTCCGGTACACGCTAAACGGACGACGCAACAGAGGTTCCAGTCCCTCTGCTACTCGGATGTTGATGAATTGGCCGGCCTTTGTTGCGGAGGCAAGAGGGGGAGAAACAAATGTAAGGACAAAGATATTTTCGGCAACTTGTTCAACTGTGTGTACGGAACACAAGGATTGCGTCATCACTGCTCGGGAATGTCGTCAGATTTTGAGGGAGGCGGCGGTCTTTTGGCGCGAATGCCATCGATTACCGTGTCGGGCTGCACCGGGACTGTCAGCTTCTTCATTGGACCATTATCGTCCGGTGTCTGAGGCTGTGTCGCGTCTTGCACCGGCGCCACCGACAAGGAATCATTCGTCGCTTTCTGCTCCTGGAGTTCTCTCTGGCGAAGCATGGCATACTCGGCAAGCTTGTGCTGAACCACGGAAGCATACTCTGAATTCGGAAATCTCCGTACAAGACGCTGGTAGTGAGCAACCGAACTGTCATTGTTCACCTTCACATTCTCATAAATCCAGCCGATGGTGTATTGGGCTTTTGCTGCAAAGGGTGAGACAGAATCTGTTGCAACAATACTCTCGAATGAGGAAAGAGCCGATACAAAATCGCCGTCGTGAACGAATGTTTCCGCACGCCTGTAACTTGCTTCCGTCGTGTCGGGGGCTTTCACCAGCGGGGGGAGGCCGAGATAGCGGCGTGACTCTGCTGCGAATTCAGACTCGGGCAAACGCTTGAGGATTTCCCGATGCAGGGAATCAACATACGACCGCGAATAGCCTGAATCAGCACGTTCGATTTGAGCGAGAGTGTATAGCGCGCGCGGGATGTATGGACTTTCGGGATACTCATGCATCAAAAGCGAATACCAATATTTCGCAGAATCCGCAAGCTCCATGCTTGTATAAAACACGCCTGCCAACTCCGAAATGTTGAACGCAAGTCTCGCGTGCACAGTATCCAGCGGCGGAGGCGGAATAACGGGGGCAGCTTGCGCTACGCTCTCGGGCTTTGCAAGTGCGACGCCGACCGTTGTATCCGTGACGGTTGTATCGTGTTCGGTCACCTCAATCGTTACTGTATCAGATTTCGTCGTATCGGGATTGAGAATAAACTGCTTGATGCTGTCGTTGAGGGCTATTGCTTTCTTGAGCGTGAAATATCTGTTCAGATAGTCGCTGCGCTTTGCCAACAACGGTGTTACCTCGGCTTGAGGTACCTCTCCCCGGCCTTTGTCGTATGCTGCACGGGCTGAATCAAAATTGAAGAAGATATGCTCGTACATCAATCCACGTTGATAATATGAATTGGCCGATGCCTCGGTTCGGGCGTACGCCGTGTCGACATAACGGTATTGTGCCTCAGCCGATGCGTAGTCCTTTTCGTCGCGATAGACGTTGCCGATCTCCAAATCGATGTCGCCGAACATCTCGCGGTAATTTTGGTTCTCGATAAGGGATTCAAGCAGTTCAATACTCTGCCGGTGTTGCTCCAGTTTGGAGAGCATCCGGGCACGCCCGATGCGTGCCTGTGCAATCTTGAAGTGATCGTTGCTGGCCTGTTCCGACCGTCGGAATGCTTCCGCTGCATCTGCATACTGTTCCAATTGCTCATGGTGTGCCGCCTCACGCCGGAATGCATCGGCCTGATCACCATCGCTTTCCGCCAATTCGCCGGCTGTCTTGAAATAGGCAATCGCCGTTTGAAGGTTTTTGTTCTCGCTTTCAATATGAGCAAGCACCAAAGCAGCACCGGAAGCAATCCCCTCCTCCTTCTCGCTGCGCGCATGGTCGAACAACTCCCGGGCAACTGTCGCGGCAGCGGCCTTGTCGTTGCTCCGGTAATATGTGTTCGCGAGTAACAGCCTCGTTTCCAGAGCGAGGTCGCTTTCGGGGTATGCTTCGAGGAGTTCCTTGAATTTTCGCTCGGCAGACTGATGTTCGTTTTGGTAGTAATACGACTTGCCGATCATTAAGAGTGCGTCGTCCACAAGCTTCGATTCGGGATGATACTGAAGCAGTTTCGAGCACTTCTCGATCACAGTCGTGAATTTGGCCTTCGTTTGCGGCTGGATGTCAAACGGAGCCAGGAATGGCCGCTCCGTTCGCGTCGTCTGGCGAACCGGAGCTTTGAGGATTTCCGTTTCGGCTTCGGTGAACAACTTGCTTGCATTGTAATACGTATTGAAATAGGCGCCGATGAAATCGACAACACTGCATCCGGAAAAGAAACCGAAGGTGAGGATGAGAAAGGAAAGAAAAAAACGCTGCACGCCAAAAGCTCCGTAAACAAACTTCACGAGTCAACTTAGTGATTATCTGCAGGAAAGTCAAACAGAGGATTAAACCATTCGGGTGTGAAGTGGTTCTAAGAATCAGAACGCAGGACAATAATCAACACAACAGTACAGAAGGAGAAACACCAATGAAACGACTACTGCTATTCGGGACATTTCTCGTCATCTTCGCAGTCACATCAACAGTTGCACAACCGGGCCGGGGACCCCGTGCAGGTGCAGGCATCGGTCAGCGGCACGACGCCGTACTGGCAAAACTCGATCTGACAGAAGCCCAGCAAACACAAATGGAAAAGCTTCGCATTGATATGATGAAGAAGCAAACAGAACTGCGTTCGAAAATTCAATCGCTGCGCCTCGATATCAAGTCGGCATTCCTGGCCGACAAAGTCGACCGCAACACCATCGAGAAGAATATCAAAGCTATTACCGCTGCGCAAGACCAGCAGAAGATGAACATGCTCGACCATTGGTTTGCCGTGAACAATATACTGACTGCCGAACAGCAGAAAATCTGGAAACGGCATGCCGCAACCATGGGCCAGCATATGGGTGGCAGGGACGGTCAGAAACAGGCCCGCGGCTTCTTCCGCGAGCGCATGAGAGGAAATTGGGATAACGATTGAACTTGCATAAGAGGAAGGTATTCAAACGAGCGGGATACAGCCCGCTCGTTCTGTTTGTACCTGAAGGACTCTACTTCGGGTTTGTCGGACGTAAGTCAATCTCGCTGAACATACTTCGCGCCGGCGCAGTCACGGCAAACACAACCGCATCGGCAACGTCTTCAGCCTGCGGTATGTGAGCGCCTCGTTTCCCTGTTGACGAGAACGTTGTCTCTACAGAACCGGGGCAAATGGTCACGACGCGGATGTTGTATTCACGAACTTCCAGCATCAACGACGACGCCCAGCCGCGCAACGCCCACTTGGTTGTCGCATATCCTGTGCCGCCGACAAAACTATTCTTCCCTGCAAGCGAGGCGATGTTGACAATTGCACCTGAATTCGCTTTCGTCATGTACGGAAGAACAAGCTTCGTCAGGACGAATACGCTTCTCATGTTCAAAGACCACATCGTATCGAAATCCTTCACATCCAGCTCGGCGAAACGTTTCAAGACTCCCATTCCTGCATTATTGACAAGTATGTCGATTCGCCCGAATTCTTTTATTGTCGCCGCCACAAGATTGCCAACCTGAAGATCGTCCGTCATGTCGGTTGGAACAGCGAGTGCTGAAAGGCCCTGCGAGTGGAGTGACTCAGTTTCCCTCGCAAGAGCCGAAGCATTCCGGGCTGCGAGAACAACGGAAGCCCCTTCCACTGCAAGCGAACGAGCAATGGCCAGCCCGATTCCTTTGCTCGCCCCCGTCACAAGTGCAACGTGTTGGTCGAGGCGCTTCATATCCGACGGGTTTTTGTCAATTCAAGAAATTCCTGGCGCGTCTTCACATCGTCCCGGAATACACCAAGCATGGCACTCGTGGTCGCGAGAGAATTCTGCTTCTCGACGCCGCGCATCATCATGCACATGTGCTGGGCTTCAATGACAACACCGACTCCTTCGGGATGGAGATATTCGTAGAGCGTATCGGCTATTTGCCGTGTGAGACGTTCCTGAACCTGAAGCCGGCGGGCAAACACATCCACGACACGCGGAATCTTGCTTAGCCCGACGATTTTTCCGTTAGGGATGTAAGCAACATGTGCCTTGCCGAAAAAGGGCAACATGTGGTGTTCACACATGCTGAAGAAGTCGATATCCTTCACAATCACCATCTCGCTGTATTCTTCTTCGAAGATTGCGCCATTCATCACCGCGGCAATGTCCTTGCGGTATCCGCTCGTGAGAAAATCGTACGCCTTCGCAACACGATGCGGCGTCTTCTGCAGACCCTCACGGGACGGATCTTCACCGAATTCCTTGAGGAGAGACGATACCAGTTCTTCAACATTGGATTGTTTGTGCACGGGGCCTCCTTCTATTCGCCGCGGTATTCCACAAAATTGTTCGGCGACTCATACAGTGTGATGGAATACAATCTTCCCCCGGTGATTTTTGTTTCGAGGATCTTCCAGAACTCAATTGCCATATTTTCCGCAGTCGGAATTATCCCGTTCATAAATTCAACATCGCAGTTAAGATGCTTATGATCCACAACATCGATGATTTCGTTGTTGATAATGTCCGAGAGTTTCTTGAGGTCGATAACCATCCCGGTTTCGCGTGGCGGGTTCCCTGCAACTGTTACCTCGATCTCGTAGTTGTGCCCGTGCCCGTTTGGATTATTACATTTGCCGTACACTTCCCAGTTCTTGTCATCAGACCAGTCAGGGTTGTACAGTCGGTGTGAAGCACTAAAATGTTCCCTGCGTGTAATGTAGACCATACCGTTAGTCTCTTTCTCTGTTTGAATTTCCCCTATCTATCGGAAAGGGCGTGCAGTATTTCCTCCGTGTGCCCTTCCACTTTCACTTTCGGGAAGATATGAGAGATACTCCCTTTCTCGTCGATAACGAATGTTGTTCGCTCGATTCCCATGTACTTCTTCCCGTACATACTTTTTTCCTTCCATACTCCGTACTTCTTCACCAGTTCCTTCTTCTCATCGCTCACAAGCGGAAAGGTCAGATTGTACTTCGCGGCGAACTTTTCATGGGAAGAGGGGCTGTCGGCACTAACGCCGATAATAACAGCGCCTTTCCGTTTCACTGCACCGAGATGTTCCTGAAACGAGCAAGCCTCTTTCGTGCAGCCACTGGTCATATCTTTCGGATAGAAGAACAGAACAACCTTCTTTCCCCTAACGTCTGACAGCGACAACACCTTCCCGTCTCCCGCGGGTAGCGAAAACTCCGGTGCTTTCATGCCAACTTTCAACATTGCCATTGTTGTCGAATCTCCTTTAGAATGATGCTATTGCAGTGCGAACTTCGTCATAGTTTGGCTCCATGCCGGGATTGTCCGAAATCCATGCATACCGTGCAATTCCTTCGGCATCAAGTACAAATACCGAACGCTTTGCCGTCGCATAGCCGTGTATGCCGCTCAAACCCAGCATCAACCCCGTGTATTGCGAGCTGACATAGCGCGTGAAATCGCTGAGAAGCGGGAACGCGAGCTTATTCAGGTCGGCGAATGCTTTGTTGGCAAACGGCGAATCGACACTTATGCCTATCACTTGCGCTCCTAACTCATTGAACGACGCAAGCGAATCACGAAACGAACACATTTCTTTCGTGCAGACTCCGGTGAATGCTGCAGGGTAGAAAACAAGAACGGTTTTCTTGCCCAGAAATTCTCCCAACGTTCTTTGTTTTCTATAGGCATCAACGAGGGAAAAATCGGGAGCTTGTTGACCGACTTCAAGAGGCATAGTGCATCCGGTACTGTGAATGATATTTAGAGTTCCAGGCGAACACGGGCGCCGAATGTCGTATTCTTTTCCGCCAGCCCGGCGCCTGTATTCTCAACAGATTCTGATTGCAGCCAACCATCAACCCACATTTGATTGACAATCTCGTACGTGGCAAAGACCTCGATTGTACGTGATTTTACGAGGATGCCGTCGAGGAAATATGCATCGAGCGGATCGGCGTTGCGGTGGCCTTGAAACACATCACCGCCAACGTTGCGTACAAGCTTGCCGCTTCCGTCATACTCATTCTCCCCCCGACGTGTGAATGTAACACGCAACGAAAGCGTCAGGTTCCGCAACGGGTAATAGTCTGCACGCACGAACCATGAGTCGGCGTTCGGGCCGATACGGGGCCCGAGCAGAGAGTTCAAGCTTGTATAGGAGTTTTCCCGTGATCGATCGTGAGCGTACACGAAAGGCTTCACGCGGGTGTATTCCACCATCAGCGTCATGTCCGGCACGAACAATGGGTCGGTCAGCATGATT